>NZ_VSMK01000236.1 GCF_011682075.1 Nitratidesulfovibrio liaohensis | reverse complement strand
CCGCGCAGGCCGCCGCAGACGGCTGCCGCTGCGTGGGCACCGGCGACATGGGCATCGCCAACACCACGCCTTCCACCGCCCTGTACTGCGCGTACCTTGGCCTGGACCCCGAAGCCGTCACCGGCCCCGGCACCGGTCTTGACGCCCACGGCGTGGCCCGCAAGGCGCAGGTCATCCGCGCCGCTCTGGCCGCCAACCGCCGTACCGTCGAATCCGGCGACCCCGTGGACATCCTGGCCGCCGTGGGCGGGCTGGAAATCGCCGCCCTTGCGGGCCTGATTCTGGGTGCCGCCCGTCACCGGCTGGTGGCCGTCATCGACGGGTTCATCTCCACCGCCGCGTACACCGCCGCCTGGAAAATAGCCCCCGCCGTGGCCGGGTACTGCGTGTTCAGCCACGCCTCCGCCGAACAGGGCCACACGACCATCCTGCACAAGCTGGACATCCGCCCCCTGCTCGACCTCGGCCTGCGCCTTGGCGAAGGCACCGGCGGCGCCCTGTCCATCTTCCTGCTGCGCAGCGCCGCCGACATCTTCGAAAAGATGGCCACCTTCGGCGATGCCGGGGTGGATGCCGGGAAGTAGGGGCGCTTGCCGCTATGTGGCCCGGCATCATGGACCTTCTGCCTAGCCATTTCATTGAAATGGACAGTTTTCACTGTGAAGACAGGTTTCATTTTTTGATGAAATGGTGTTTTTTAGTGAAAAATGTTGACGACGTTCATTAAAAATGCCTATTTCAGCGCATGCTGAACGAGGTGAAGATGATGAATATCGAACAGCAGGCCATGGCGTATATCAAAGAGATGCTGGGCAAGATTCCCTTGGTGCAGAGCGTCAAGTCATGCACGCAGGGAGTCAGCTGCGGTGGCCACACGCTGGATCTTGTGTTGCAGGTCAACGTGGGCGGATGCGAGCATCTGCTTGTCTGTGAGGTGAAAGACCGGGCGCAGCCGCAGCAGGTCCGTGCCGCGCTCCTGATGCTGCGCGAATCGTTGCGCCGTGATGGACGGGACATGACTCCGGTATTCATGGCCCCGTATCTCTCGCCCCAGGCACGCGCGCTGTGTGTTGAACATGACGTCGGCTACCTTGATCTGGCAGGAAATGCGCGCATTGCGTTCGACGGCATCTTCATTGAGCGGGAAGTGGTGGACAAGCCCAAGGCCGTACGCCGCGAGGTGAAATCGTTGTTCAAGCCGAAGTCGGCGCGGGTGTTGCGGGTGTTGCTGCGGCAGCCGCACAGGGCATGGCGCGTCGCGGACCTTGCGGATGCCGCACAGGTAAGCCTTGGGCACGTCAGCAATGTGCGCAGGAAGCTCCTTGCCGAAGAATGGGGTGAGGACTCTGGCAGTGGTCTGTTTCTGCTCAAGCCGGATGCCTTGCTTGACGCATGGCGGAAAGTCTATGAACCACCCGCCGGTGAGCGCCGCGAATATTACACGTCCCTGCATGGCGAGGCGTTTGATGCAGCGGTGCGTGGCGTTTCCGGTACTGCGCTGGGATGTATCCTGCTGGCGTCGTTTTCTGCAGGGCGGTGGCTGGCGCCGTATCTGCGCTCTGGAACACAGTATTTTTATGCGGACGTATCCGGGCTTGCCCTGCTGGTTTCCACGCTGCACCTTGTCCGCGTCGACAAGGGTGGCAATGTCGTGGTGACGGTGCCGACGGATGAAGGCATTTTGCAGGATGCCATACAACCCGCCCCTGGTATTGCATGCACCAGCCCTGTCCAGACATATCTTGATCTATGCGCCCTGGGAGAACGCGGGGCGGAGGCTGCCGATAACCTGCGCCGGGAGAAGCTTGCATGGTCAAACTGATCCCCGGTGAACCGCAATGCGCCGCTGACTATGATGACCGCGCGACCAGATCGGTCCGGGCGGCGCTGGTGGAGATCGGCCAGATACTGGGCAGCTACCGGGGACGATTCGTTGTCATTGGAGGGGCTGTGCCTTGGCTGCTTCTGGACAATCCGGAGATGCCCCATGTCGGCACGCTGGACATAGACCTCGGGCTCGACGCAGAGGCTCTGGGGGACGGTGACTACGCGACCCTCATCGAGGCGCTCATGCGGCATGGCTATCAACAGGGCGAGGGTTTGCGTCGCTTCCAACTCGTGCGCAGCGTGCCCGCTGATGACGGTGGCCCTCCCGTGCAGGTCATTGTGGATTTTCTCATGCCCCGGCATGCGGAAATCGAAAGGCATAAGCCTCCGATGATCGCAAATTTTGCAGTTCAGCGGGCGGACGGGGCTGACCTTGCCATCCAGTTTCAGCAGATTGTGGCCCTTGATGGTCCAATGCCGACAGGTGGCGTCAACCGAGTGGAAATTTCCGTGTGTTCGATTCCTGCGTTGCTTGCCATGAAAGGGCATGCCCTGGCGGGCAGGTACAAGCAGAAGGATGCCTACGACATATTCTATTGCATCAGGAACTACCCCGGCGGTGTTGTTGCTTTGGCCGAGGCATGCCGCCCGCTGCTCCTTCATTCCTCTGCCGTTCAGGGGTTCCGATGCATCGACGAAAAATTTTCCTCGGTGGACGCGTATGGGCCGACATGTGTGCGCAAGTTCATCGAAGATTCTGAAATTTCCGGGGATTATACCGCAGACCAATGGCAGCAGGACGCCTTTGGTCAGGTGGATGCATGGTTGCGCGCCCTAGGCGTGCGCGTCTGAGCCATGTTCCGAGGCGGGATTTGCCGTTGCCACGGGTGAAGCAGGCAGAACATTGTGCCTGATTGAAAGCGGAGTCCAGCGGGTTCCGCTTTCGCTATTCCTGCGCCAACACCTGTTGGGCATGACTGACCACATGCTGGGTCAGGGCATCGAGCAGGCGGGTGCGCAGTCCCCAGCAGTGCCAGTAGAGGCGGATGGGTACGGAGTGGCCGGGTGCGAGATCGACCAGGCGGCCATCGGCAAGGTGCTGGCGGGCCTGGGGCAGGGGGATCATGCCGTAGGCAAGGCCCTGAGCCACCACGTCCACGAAGCGTTCGGACGAGGGGATGTAGTGCAGCGGCAGGCTGCGGGCGATGTGGTCGAAGGAGGCTGCGCTGGGCAGCAGGCCGCGCAGGAACTGGTGATGCACCTCGTCGGCGCGGTTGAAGATCACGGCGGGCGCGTGGCACAAGGCGGCTTCGGTGAGCCCGGCGGGGAACCACTGCGCGGCGAAGTGGGGCGCGGCCAGACACAGGTAGTCCACCCGGCCCAAGGGCAGGCAGCGGCAGCCCTGCACGGCGACGGCGCGGGTGGACACGGCGGCGGCCACGTTGCCGTCGCGCAGCAGCAGGTGGGTGCGCTCCTGGTCGTCCACGGAAAGATCGAGCAGGGCGCGTTCCGCAAGCAGGAACGGGGCCACGGCATCGGGAAACCACGTGGCCAGGCTGTCGGCGTTCACGGCCACCGGCAGGGTGGTCCACGGAACATGCGGGATGCCGGGGGCGTCCGCGCCCGGGGAATCGGAGCCTCCCTCGGGCCGCAGCGCGGCGGCAAGGTCGGTTTCCAGCAGGCCCACCTTGTCGCAATGGGCCAGCAGGCGGCGGCCCTCGTCGGTGGCACGGGCCGGGGTGGCGCGCACCACCAGCACGGTGCCCAACTGGTCCTCCAGCGCCTTGACCCGCTGCGACACGGCGGACTGCGTCAGGTGCAACACCCGCGCGGCCCGCTCGAAGCCCCCTTCACGGATGACGGCGGCCACGGCCTCCACAAGTCGGTAGTCGAGCATGTTCGATTAGTACGTTTGCTTATGCAACAGCACAACAAGTAATTTCACGCATGGTGCGGAACAAGGTAGAACAGGGGCGTCACGGCGGATAGCCGCCCGTACGGCATGTATCCCGGAGACATTCCCGCTGGGATGAGTTTCTCCGGGGAGTTTCCTCGGACGACGTGTGCCGACGGACGACGGGCGGCGTCTGCCGGGCATTCATTCCTGCTTTTGGAGTTGCGCCATGCACCTTGCACCATACCTTCAGGGCCTCGGCATCGGGGCCAGCCTGATCATCGCCATCGGCGCACAGAACGCCTTCGTGCTGACCCAGAGCCTGCGCCGCAACCACCACATGGCCGTGGCCGCGCTGTGCGCGCTCATCGACGTGGTGCTGATCACCGCAGGGGTGGCCGGTGTGGGCACGGCGGTCGCCGCAAGCCCGCTGCTGCGGCAGGGCGCCGCCGTGGGC
>NZ_VSMK01000235.1 GCF_011682075.1 Nitratidesulfovibrio liaohensis | reverse complement strand
CTGCGCCGCACCGGACATGCCGTGACCCCGGCGGGCACCGCGCTGGCGGAACTGCTGCCCGACCATGCCGACATTGCCGCACGGCTGACGGCCGCCATGGCCCGCCGCACCCCGGTGGACCGCGAACGGGTGGTCACCCTGGTCGGAAGCCATTACCGCTACGAGGATGTTTCTCTGTACCCCATGGGCAGCGGCATGACCGACGCCCCGGAGGGGGAAGGGGGCGTGCTGCGCATCGACGACGTGACCGACCGGGTGCGCATGGAAGAGGTGCTGGTGCAGTCGGAAAAGATGCTGTCCGTGGGCGGGCTGGCGGCGGGCATGGCCCACGAGATCAACAACCCTCTGGGGGCCATCCTGCAGGGGGCGCAGAACATCCAGCGGCGGCTGGCCGACGGACTGCCCGCCAACGAACAGGTGGCGGAGCGTCTGGGCTGCTCGCTGCCGGTGATCCGCGCCTACCTCACGGAACGGCGGGTGCTGGAATTTCTGGACAGCATCCGCGAAGCGGGCTGCCGGGCCGCCCACATCATCACCAACATGCTGGAATTCAGCCGCAACAGCGAGGCGCGCCGCACCACGGTGGACCTGCACGCCCTGTTGGACCGCACGCTGGACATTGCCGCCAGCGACTACGACCTGAAGAAACGCTACGATTTCCGCAACATTGCCATCGTGCGCGATTACGCGGCGGACCTGCCGCCGGTGGTCTGCTCGGAGCAGGAAATCACCCAGGTGTTGCTGAACCTGCTGCGCAACGCGGCCCAGGCCATCGCGGCACGGCCAGAAAACGTGCGGCCGGAAAGCATGCGGCCAGAAAGCATGCGGCCAGACGGGCCCCGCCCGGCAGAAGCGGGAACGGATGGTGCGGCAATGGAGACGCCGCCCGCCCCGCCTGCCGGAACCGGCAGGGGCGAGCCGCGCATCGTGCTGCGCACGCGGCACGAAGGCACATGGATGCGCATCGACGTGCAGGACAACGGAACCGGCATGCCGGAAGACGTGCGGCGGCGGGTGTTCGAGCCGTTCTTCACCACCAAGGAGGTGGGCGTGGGCACCGGGCTTGGGCTGTCGGTGTCCTACTTCATCGTCACCCGCAACCACGGGGGCACCTTTGACGTGGCCTCGGAGCCGGGGCGGGGCACCACCTTCACCCTGCGCCTGCCGCTGCCCGGCAGCGACCAGGCGCCCGAAGTGCCGCGCGACCATCCAGGCTGCCCGGTGTAACGGCCCGCGCCCGGCATGATTCGGTCCGATGCACGTCCCGCGCCCGCCTGCGCCCCGAAGCATGATCGGGACAGTGCTGGCCCCGACTGACAGAAACTTGCGGCGGCCTGCCGCCTGCCCCATGCTCACCGGACGGACGGGCAACGCGCCCCTGAACGCGCCTCCGGATGACCCGGCCTACCCGCGCAGGAAGGACACCACGCTCCACCCCGCCAGCAACAGCAGCAGCGCGCCGGTGAGCCGCACCAGATGCAGGCCGTGCCGCTCGTAGAAGCGGCGCATGGGCGCGGTATCCAGAAAGCGCACGAAGATGGTCCAGCCCACCAGCGCCTCCAGCACGATGACCGTGCCGTAGGCCACCCGCTCGCCCGTGGGCGTGCCGGGGGCCACGAACTGCGTGAACACCGAAAGGATGAACAGCGTCACCTTGGGGTTCAGCAGGTTGCAGAACAGCCCGTCGCGAAAGCCCTCGCGCAGGGTGGGCGGCGCGGCCCCCTCGCCGCCGCCATCGGCCCGTGCGCGCAGGGCCTTCCACCCCACCCACGCCAGATACGCGGCCCCGGCCAACTGCACCGCCTGAAACGCGCGGGGGCTGCCCTGCAACAGGCCGGTGCCCAGCACCGCCCAGGTCACGTGAAAGGTCAGCCCCAGACAGATGCCCAGCACGCAGGCATAGGCCGCGCGCGTGGGGCCGCCCGCGCCGTGGCGCACCAGCAGCATCATGTCCGGGCCGGGACTCATGCGGCCCACCATGCACAGGCCGAACAGGGCAACGAGATTGTACAGCATGACGGGGAAGGGAGGGGGTTAGGGAAGAAGACGCGGGTCGGGAGAGACACGAAACCGTTCTGGGCCAAAAGGCTTACGTCTATCTGATGCAACGCCCAGCATCGAATGTGCCTTTCTTCCTTATACTCCGCGCCGGTCTTTCCGGCGCGGATAGCTGGTGCGGACACGATGCAAGGAATTACGAGTTCTTGTGGCCGGGCAAGGCGGCGCGTGATTTTCACGCGGAACGTACTGGCCTACGTGAGCAGGGAAAATCGCGCGCCAACGCCGCCCGGCCCAAAAAGACGGATTCCGCTGGCAGCGTGTGCGCGCTACCGCAAGCAAAGCGACATCAGGCCCGTCTAGAATCCCTGTTCCAGCGGCGGCCACACCAGCCACGGCCCATCGGGCACGCCCGGCGCCGCCTTGCCGTCGGACCTCGGCAGCACCCGCACCACCCGGCCCTCCACGCACAGCCGCCCCTCGGCCAGCCACTGCAAGGCCTGCGGATAAATGCGATGCTCCAGGGCGTGAATCCGCGCCTTCAGGTCATCCAGCGGCTCGCCCGCGTTCACCGGCACCGCCGCCTGCACGATGACCGAACCATGGTCCATCTGCTCGTCCACGAAATGCACCGTGCACCCGGCCAGGGTCACCCCGTACGCCTGCGCATCCGCCGCGCCGCGCAACCCCGGAAAGCTGGGCAGCAGCGCGGGGTGGATGTTCACCACCCGCCCCGCGAACGCCGCCAGAAACCCCGGCGTGAGCAGCCGCATGTACCCGGCCAGCGCCACGGCATCCGCCCCATGGGCGCGGATGGCCGCCACCATGGCCGCATCAAAGGCTTCCCGGTCCGGATAATCTGCCGGAGAAAGGGCAACGTGGGCAACACCCGCCGCGCGGGCACGTTCCAGGGCACGGGCCTCTGGCTTGTTGCACAGCACAAGGCATACCTTCGCATCCAGCGCGCCGCTGGCGATGCGGTCGAGAATGGCTTGCAGGTTCGATCCGTTGCCGGAGGCCAGCACGGCCAGTTGCAGCGTCATGAGACTCCCTGAACACGGGGGGATCGAGGGTTATCGAGAGGCGGGCGGAGGGGCACGCCCGCACAGGCAGCTACCCTTCCGTCATGGCAACGGCATCCCCGGCGCGCAGCACACCGCCGCGCAGCACCCTTGCGAACACCCCTTCGGTGGGCATGATGCAGAAGCCCACGGTCTTGTGGATGTTGCACTTGGAATGGCAGGTCTTGCCGATCTGGGTGATTTCCAGAAGGATGTCCGGCCCGGCGGTGAGCCGGTCGCCCACCTTGCAGCGGGTCAGGGGCAGCCCTTCCACCAGGATGTTTTCCGCAAAGTCGCCCGCCGCCAGTTCCGGCATGCGCGGGCGCATGATGTCCACGCTTTCCACGGCCAGCAGGCTGACCTGCCTGCCGCTGCCCGCGTGGACGTCTTCTTCCACGCCATAGTCCTCGCGCAGGGTGATGGCGTCCACCACCCGCTTGCGCTCGCCTTTCCGCTCGCTGATACAGACGGCTCGCACGATGCCCATGAGGTGTCCCTCCCTTGAATGTCCATAAGGATGCCACGCCCGGCACGGGGCCGGGCGGGATTGCGGACAGGATCACTCCGGTCACGCATTCCTCACAACACGGGACGTTTCACCTGTCAAATACCGTCGCACTGGCGCACGGTCCTGCACCGGAACCATCAGAAAATCCCGGGCTGAACCAACATCAGGAAGATCGGCGCAGGACCGGCATGCGATCAAATCCGGCACCGGGCGGCATCCGCAGGGGACGCCACCCGCGCCGGACGTCGTCTACAGTTCGGGCAGGCGTGCAACCAACTCGTCAACCAGCGCGGGGATGGTGAAATCCTCGGGCTGGATGTGGCAGGTCAGGCCGTAGCCTTCCAGCGTCTTGCGGGTGACGGGGCCGATGCAGGCCAGCTTCACCTCGGGGTGGGCCTTCACCATGTCCACGGGCACCAGCGAGAAGAAGTTGTCCACCGTGGACGACGAGCCGAAGGTGACGCAATGGATGCGCCCTTCCTGCATGCGGGCCAGCACGTCGTCCTTGCGGGCGGTGCTGGGCACGGTTTCGTACACCGGCAGCACGTCCACCACGGCCCCGGCCTTGCGCAGTTCGTCGGGCAGCACCTCGCGCGCCTCGCGGGCGCGGGGCAGCAGCACGCGCTTGCCGCCCATGC
>NZ_VSMK01000234.1 GCF_011682075.1 Nitratidesulfovibrio liaohensis | reverse complement strand
GCAGGGCGCGGCGGCGGGGGTGTCCCGGCTGCGGCGGCGTGCCGCGCGCGGCTGGCTCCCCGTTCCTGTGTGTCCGCATCGGATTGCCATGTCAATGTGCCCGGATTGCATGCAGGGGCGCGCACTGGGGGGATCGGACAGGTTCGGGCACGCGGCGGATCCGCGTCCGGCAACCGCACGATTGACCCGGCTTCGTATTTTGTATACGGTATGCAACGAAAGCCGCGCCCGTGTGCGCGGCGCTTTTCACTTCGGCTCACGGCCCCTCCCCAACCGGACACACACCCTCATGCCGCCAGACGCCATCAACGCCCTTGCGCAGTACACCCTCAGCGGGCTGACCACCGGGTCGGTCTACGCGCTGCTGGCCCTGGGCTACAGCCTCATCTTCAATGCCACGGGCATCGTCAACTTCACCCAGGGCGACTTTCTGAGCCTTGGCGGGCTGGTGCTGTACAGCCTGCTGGTCAGCCAGGGGCTGCCGATCTTCGCGGCCTTTCCCGCCACCATCCTCGTGGTGGCCATGGCGGGCGCGCTGGTGGAACGGGTGTGCCTGCGCCCGGCCCGCAGCCGCCAGATGATCATCCTGATCTTCATCACCATGGCCGCCTCCACGCTGATGCGCGGCCTGATGAAACAGGGCTGGGGCAAGCTGCCCCTGGCCCTGCCGCCCCTGTCGCCCGAAGTGCCCTTCCGCCTGCTGGGCGCGGTGCTGACCCCGCAGAATCTGTGGGTGATGGGCATGACCCTGTGCGGCATCGCGGCGCTGGCCTGGTTCTTTCGCGCCACGGTGACCGGCAAGGCCATGCGCGCCGCTGCGGCAGACCCGCGCACCGCCCGGCTGATGGGGGTGGAGGTGGAACGGCTGACCACGCTGTCCTTCGCCTTTGCCGGGGCGCTGGGTGCGTTGGGCGGCATGCTCATCACGCCCATCACGTCCCTTTCGTACGACATCGGCCTGATGCTGGGGCTGAAGGGCTTTGCCGCCGCCGTGCTGGGCGGCTACGGCAGCTTTGCCGGGGCCGTGGCGGGCGGGGTGCTGCTGGGCCTGTTCGAAAGCTACGGCGCGGGCTATGTGACCAGCGCCTACCGTGATGTGCTGGTGTTCGGCCTGCTCATTCTCGTGCTGTTCGTGCGGCCTCAGGGGCTGTTCGGCGCCACCGGGAGGCGCGCATGACCGTTCCCGTCTCCGCTCCTTCCTCGGCGTCCGCACCCGTGACGGGCCGCCATCCGCTGTTTACCCCGTCCGCCCGCCGCTTTGCGCACGGGTGGCTGGCCCTGGCCGTGGCAGTGGCCCTGCTGCCGCTGGCCCTGCGCTCCGGCTACCAGTTCACCGTGCTCAACGTGGTGGCGGTGAACCTTATCGTGGTCACGGGGCTTAACCTGCTGATGGGCTACGCCGGGCAGATCAGCTACGGCCATGCCGCGTTCTTCGGCATGGGGGCCTACGGCAGTGCCATCCTTTCCGCCACCCACGGGGTGGACCCGTGGCTGGCCATGAGCGTTTCCGCCAGCGGGGTGGCCGTGGCCGCCGCCGTGGTAGGGGTGCCCACCCTGCGCCTGAAGGGCAACTACCTGGTCATGGCCACGCTGGGCTTCAACCTCATCGTGGACGTGATCCTGGTGCAATGGAGCGAGGTCACCGGCGGATCCAGCGGCTTCGTGGGCGTGCCGCCACTGGCCGTGGCGGGCATCTCGTTCGACACCGACCGGTCGTTCTACTGGCTGGCCTGGGGCGTGGCGCTGCTGCTGCTCATCCCCGCGCGCAACCTTGTGCATTCGCCGGTGGGGCGCGCCCTGCGGGCCATCCACGATTCCGAGCCCGGGGCGGAGGCCTGCGGCGTGCCCACGGCCAGCTACAAGGTGCAGGTGTTCGTGCTGTCCGCCGTGTTCGCCTCGCTGGCCGGGTCGCTGCATGCGCACTACCTGGGCATCGTGGCGCCCAAGACCTTCGACATCTTCAAGTCGGTGGAGTTCGTGACCATGTGCCTCATCGGCGGCATGGGCTCGCTGTGGGGCGGGCTGGCCGGGGCGCTGCTGCTGACCGTGTTGCCCCAGATGCTGGGCGTGTTCGAGGAGCACCACGACCTGATCTTTGGCGCGATCCTGCTGTTCATGCTCATCTTCATGCCGCGCGGGGTGTCGCCGTGGCTGCGGGAGATGGCGGGCAGGGTGCGGCGTGGGCCCGGTGTCAGCAGCGACAGCCGGGACAGGGGCGACGGGGAGGCCCGGCCATGACACTGCTGGCGGTACGCGACCTTTCCGTGGCCTTTGGCGGCATCCGCGCGCTGGACGCGGCCAGCTTCACGGCGCGGGCCGGGGCCATCACCGCGCTCATCGGCCCCAACGGCGCGGGCAAGACCACCCTGGTCAACTGCGTCACCGGCATGGTGCGCCCCGACTCCGGCAGCGTGACCTTTGACGGGCGGGACATCACCGGCATGGCGGCCCACCGGCTGCCGCGCCTGGGCCTGTCCCGCACCTTCCAGCACCTGCGGGTGTTCGGCTCCATGAGCCTGCTGGAAAACGTCATGGTGGGGCTGCACGGCCACGTGCGCACCGGCATGCTCTCCAGCATGCTGCGCCTGCCCGGCGTGCGCCGCACCGAACGGGCCATGCGCGACGCGGCCATGCGGGCGCTGGATTTCACGGGCCTTGCCGACCGGGCCGACGAGGCCGCCGGGCTTTTGCCCTACGGCGACCAGAAGCGGCTGGTGCTGGCCCGCGCCCTGGTGGGCGACCCGCGCATGATCCTGCTGGACGAGCCGGTGGCGGGCCTGAACCCGGCGGAAACCCACGAGATGGGCGGGCTGATCCTGGCCCTGCGCACACGCGGGGTGGCCGTGCTGCTCATCGAGCACGACATGTCGCTGGTCATGCGCGTGAGCGACGCCGTGGTGGTGCTGTGCTCCGGCGCCAAGATCGCCGAGGGCGCCCCCGGCGAGGTGAAACGCAACCCCGAAGTGGTCAACGCCTACCTTGGCGGGGGCGAGGAGTTCGGCCTGCATGCTTGAGCTGCGAGACGTTTCCTTTTCCTACGGCGGCGCGAAGGTGCTGTTCGACGTGTCCCTTTCGGTGGGCGCGGGCGAGGCGGTGTGCCTGCTGGGCATGAACGGCGCGGGCAAGACCACGCTGCTGTCGCTCGTCAGCGGCCTTGCACGGCCCGCATCCGGGTCCATTTTGCTGGATGGCGCGCCGCTGCCGCCGCGTCCGGCGGGCATCGTGGCCGCCGGGGTGGTGCAGGTGCCCGAGGGGCGCCGGGTGTTCACCCAGCTTTCGGTGCGCGAAAATCTGGAGATGGGCGCGTACCTGCGCCTGAAGAAGGGCGGTCGCGCCGGGCGTGCCGCCGTGACCGACGACCTGGCCCGCATGCTGGACCTGTTTCCCGTGCTGGGCGAGCGCATCGGCCAGCCCGCGGGCAACCTTTCCGGCGGCGAACAGCAGATGCTGGCCATGGGGCGCGCCCTGATGGCCCGTCCCCGCCTGCTGTTGCTGGACGAGCCCAGCCTGGGCCTTGCACCTAGGGTGACGGCGGCCATCTTCCGGGTGGTGCGCGACCTGCCCTCCATGGGCTGCTCGGTGCTGCTGGTGGAACAGAACGCGTTGGGCGCGCTGGCCATCTGCAACCGGGGGTACATCATCACCAGCGGACAGATCCGGTTTTCCGGCACTTCCGCCGACATACTTTCCGACGAACTGCTGCGCGAGGCGTTCCTTGGCCCCGTCAATGGAGAGGATGGGGTCGAGAACGGGGGCGAGGATGAAGCTACGTCCGGGGCTACGTCCGGGGCTACGTCTGGGGCTACGTCTGGGGCTACGTCTGGGGCAGCGTCCGGGGCAGCATTTGGGGGAGCAAAGGACATGCGGGACGACCCACGGCGCGGCAGCGCCACGCAGGAGGACAACTGATGGCGAGACTGGTCAGGCAGTCGCTGGGGCAGGAAGTGACGCGCATGCTCAAGCGCATGATCATCGACGGCGAACTGGAGCCCGGCCAGCGGCTGGTGGAGGACCGCCTGGCGGCGGAACTGGGCATCAGCCGCACCCCCCTGCGCGAGGCCCTGCACCGGCTGGAGCAGGAGGGTCTGTTGCAGAAGCGTTCCGCCGGGGGCTACGTGCTGCGTCCCTTCGACGCCGAAGAGGTGGAAGAGGCGGTGCAGGTGCGCGCGCTGCTGGAGGCCCGCGTGGCCGCGCTGGCCGCGCGCCG
>NZ_VSMK01000233.1 GCF_011682075.1 Nitratidesulfovibrio liaohensis | reverse complement strand
GCTGCGGGCGACGCTCCCGCGCCCACCGGTGCGCCGCGCGTTGCGCGCGGCCCGGTTGCCTTCCCGCGCCACCCAACGGAGCCCCCGTGACCACGCAATACCGTCTCGAAGAGACCACCCCCGGCGCCCAGTGGGACGCCTTTGTCGAGGCATCCCCCAACGGCACCATCTTCTCGCTGTCCGCGTATCTTGCCGCCGTGCGCCAGCCCAGCCGCCTGTACTGGTGCATGAACGGCAACGAGCGCCGCGCCGCCGTGGCCGTCACAGAATCGGCGGACGGATCGTGCGCCGTGCAGCATGATTTCGTCATCCACAACGGCATCCTGTTCGCGCCGCCCGCCAACAAGCAGAACCGCTCCACGGTGCTGTCCGAGCGGTTCGAGATCGCCACGGACGTGGCCGCCGCCCTGTCGCGCCGCTACGAGCGGGTGGAACTGGCCCTGTCGCCGCAGGTCACCGACATCCGGCCCTTCCTGTGGCACAACTACGGCAGGGACGACGCCCCCCATTACGCGGCCGACGTGCGCTATACCGCCTACGCCAGCCTGACGGGCTTTGCCGATGCCGCCGCGCCGGAAGACGTGCCGCTGTTTCCGGAAATTTCCTATTCGCGCCGCCAGGAAGTGCGCAAGGCGCTGAAGACCGGCGTGCGCACCACCGAAGACGCAACGCCCGAAGACCTTTCCGCCTTCTACGCCCTGACCATGGGCCGCCAGGGCATCGAGGTGGAGCGCGAACGGCTGGACGAGCTGCGCGACCTGGCCGCCGCCGTGCTGGCGGGCGGCTTCGGGCGGCTGTTCGCCACCCGCACGCCGGAAGGGGAACTGGCGGCCATGGCCCTGTTCGGCATGGACAGCAAGCGTGCCTACTACCTGTTCGGCGCGGGCGATCCGCACCTGCGCAACACCCCCTGCGGCACCGCCGTGCTGTGGGACGCCTTCGGCCAGCTGGCCCGCGCGGGCGTGACCGAGGTGGACCTGGAAGGGGTGAACAGCCCCCGCCGGGGCTGGTTCAAGCTCAGCTTCGGGGCGGACATCCTGCCCTACTACCAGTTGGTCAAGGATGGCCCTGAACCTGCCGTGCCGGCAGAACAGCCGGGACAGGCGGAACAGGAGCAGTAGCCCGCACGGCTGCACACGGCCCATCGCCGCGCCGCAAACCCGCCAGAATATCGAAGGGGCGTGGGCCTGTGCCCCCGCCCCTTCATGCGAAGCAAAACCTGCACCGTGGTGCCCGCCAACCCTCGATCCGGCGCGCACGCCAATGGATACGGCTACACCTCTTCTTCTTCCAGCGTGTACCCGGCGCTTTCCACGGCTTCGCGCAGCATGCGCGTATCCACGCATACCGCGGGGCCGTAGGTGATTTCGCCGGTGGCCAGGTTCACGTTCACTTCCTCGATCCCGGCCTTGGTCTGGATGGAAGTGGTCACGGTGGCGGCGCAGTCCGGGCTTTGCAGCCCCTTCACCTTGTACTTCTTCATGGGAAATCCTCCCCGCGTGGGCGGTATGCCGCAAGCGCGGCGCACGATGTGAAGGGAAACGCCGGGGCAGTCACCGGCGCGCGACGACACTTCGTCTTCAATGCCGAGACTATACCGCTTTTATCCTACTGTGCAAGTAGGATTTGACCCCTTGCGCACCCCCCGTGAATGCCTTACCTCAAGGAACCGCCGAACCGTGGCGATGTTTCGCGGAAGTTTCCCGGCCGCCGCCAAACGGCAGGCACCGGACGCTCCTCCGTCCACGGCGACGCGGCCGGTGACGCCATCAGCCATCCCCTGCACCGCAACCCCCGCACCCCATGCTTGAACTGGACTTCACTCCTTCCGGCTACGTCTACATGGCGCTCATCTGGGCGTGCGCGGGCATTGGCGCGGCGGTACTGGCCCGGCGGCAGGGCCGCAACCCGCTGCTGTGGTGCGCGGTCTGCCTGATCGCCCCCATCGCCCTGTTCTACCTGGCGGGCGAGCACAGCGGCCGCGAGGACGCACGCACGAAGGCCCGACGCGAACAGGCCCAGGCATCCGCCGACGGCAAGGGCATCGAATAGCCCGGCGCCGCCGCCACCCCCTTCATTCACCCGTGCCGGGCCGCCCCGGCCTTCCACCAGCATACCACCGGACCATGAGCGACCGTACCTTTCATATCCTGACCTTTGGCTGCCAGATGAACGTCAACGATTCCGACTGGCTGGCCAGAGCCCTTGTGGCGCGCGGCTTTACGGAAGCCCCCCTGGGCAAGGCCCGCGTGAACATCGTCAACACCTGCTCGGTACGCGACAAGCCTGAGCAGAAGGTCTACAGCGTGCTCGGGCGCATCCGCCAGGCCACCCGCAAGCTGCCCGACGCCTTTGCCGTGGTGGGCGGTTGCGTGGCCCAGCAGATCGGCTCCGGGTTCTTCACCCGCTTTCCGCAGGTGCGCCTGGTGTTCGGCGGCGACGGCTCGTCCATGGCCCCGCAGGCCATCGAACGGCTGTGCGCGGAACCGGGCCTGCGCGTCTCGCTGCTGGACTTTTCCGAGGAATACCCCGAGCGCGACGCCCAACTGGACGCCGGGCCGGTGCCGCCTTCCGCCTTCGTGAACATCATGCAGGGCTGCGACAACTTCTGCGCCTACTGCATCGTGCCGTACACGCGGGGCCGCCAGAAGTCGCGCGCGGCGGACGCGGTGGTGCGCGAATGCGCGGAACTGGTGGAGCGCGGCGCCAGGGAAATCACCCTGCTCGGCCAGAACGTCAATTCCTACGGGCAGGACGCGGAAGCCGCCCGCCAAGCTACCATGGCGACCATGGCGATGGCGGCGGGTGACGGCAAGGCCGTGACCTTCGCCGAACTGCTGCACCGCGTGGCCGCGCTGCCAGGCCTTGACCGGCTGCGCTTCGTCACGCCGCACCCCAAGGACATCGCGCCGGAGGTCATTGACGCCTTCGGCACGCTGGACAACCTGTGCCCGCGCCTGCACCTGCCCATGCAATCCGGGTCGGACCGCATCCTGAAGGCCATGGGCCGCAAGTACGACATGGCCCGGTACATGGATATCGTGCACCGGCTGAAGGCGGCCCGCCCGGACATACAGCTTTCCACCGACATCATCGTGGGCTTTCCCGGCGAAACGGAACAGGACTTCGAGGACACCCTGGCCGCCATGCGGGCCGTGGGCTTTGCCGCCAGCTTCTCGTTCTGCTATTCCGACAGGCCCGGCACCCGCGCGGAGATGCTGCCCGGCAAACTGGACGCCGCCGAAAAGGCCGCCCGCCTGGCCCGTCTGCAGGAATGGCAAAATGATTATACTGAACAGTGCTTGCGGAACATGGTAGGGTTGCACACAATGGTGCTGCTGGACGGCATGAGCCGCAAGCCCGGCATGGCAGCCCCGACGGGGCATGAAGCCGGACCCGATGGCGTGCATGACGGCGTTGCAGGCACCCCCGGCGGCGAAAGCTGGCAGGGGCGCGACCCCTACGGCCAGGCCGTCAACGTGGTGATGCCCCCCCGTACGGTGGGTGGGTCGGAAGGCTGGTTGGGCCAGATCGTGCCGGTGACCATCGTCGAGGCCAAGAAACATTCGCTGCGCGGAGTACTGAGGGCATGATCCGCTTCCGGCGCCGCATCGGTCCGCAGGCCCGTTCAGGCCAGACTGGCCAGTCCGAGCGGGCTGACCGGGCTGACCGTGCTGACCGGGCAGGCTCAAGCACCATGCGAAGACGCCCGCAGGGGCGCACAGGCAGGTATCCCATGATAGAAATGAAGGTCGTGGGGCTGTCGCTGGACGACGCCACCAAGGCGCCGATCCTCGTCCTGCGCCGAGAGGCCGGGGAGGAACTGCTGCCCATCTGGATAGGGGCCATGGAAGCCATGGCCATATCCATAGCGCTCAACAGCGTGGACGTGCCGCGCCCGCTCACCCACGACCTGCTGCTGAACACCCTGCGTTCGCTGGGGGCGCAACTGGTGGCCGTGGACGTGGTGGACCTGCGCGACGGCACCTACTTCGCCGAACTGGACATCCTGCTGAACGGCTCGCGCATCCGCGTGGACTGTCGCCCCTCCGACGCCATAGCCCTGGCCCTGCGGGCCGACGTGCCCATCTTCGTCAGCGAGGACGTGCTGCGCCGCGCCGCCGAAGACCGCCTGCGCCCCAACCTGGACGAAAACGCCGCCCGCCGCCCCACCGACGCCGCATCGTCCATGGCCCGCGAGGAAACCGCCCGGCGCGACGTGCGCGATCGGAAGAGC
>NZ_VSMK01000232.1 GCF_011682075.1 Nitratidesulfovibrio liaohensis | reverse complement strand
GCAGGCCCGAAGACGCCCTGCGCGCCGCGCACGCCGCCGTGGCCCTGGCGCCCGACTGCCAGCGCGCGCACCGCCTTGTGGCCGAGGCGGAACAGCGTATCGATCAGACCCCCCGAAGGAGAGCCATCTAGCCATGAGCCTGCTGCATCTCAACCGCGCTTCCTCCCGCGTACGTCTGGAGAACCGCGACGACCCCGAACTGTACCGCGAGATCTTTCCCTATTCCAAGATCAGCCGCGTGGAGTTCGACGACATCTTCCTGATGCCGCGCCCGGCGGAACCGATGTTCATCACGGACACGACCTTCCGCGACGGCCAGCAGGCCCGCCCGCCCTACACGGTGAAGCAGATCGTGCACATCTTCGACATGCTGCACCGCCTTGGCGGACGCAGCGGGCTCATCCACGCCTCGGAGTTCTTCATGTACTCCGACAAGGACCGCAAGGCCATCGAGGCCTGCCGGGCCAAGGGGTACAAGTTCCCCCGCGTCACCGGGTGGATACGGGCCAACGTCAACGACCTGAAGATCGCCCGGGACATGGAGTTCGAGGAAGTGGGCCTGCTGACCAGCGTGTCGGACTACCATCTGTACCTCAAGCTGGGCCTGGACCGCGAAAAGGCCATGGAAAATTACCTGCGCGTGGTGGAACAGGCGCTGGAATGGGGCATCACCCCGCGCTGCCACTTCGAGGACATCACCCGCGCCGACATCCACGGCTTCTGCCTGCCCTTCGCGCGCAAGCTGATGGACCTTTCGAAGCAGAGCGGCCAGCCGGTCAAGATCCGCATGTGCGACACCATGGGCTACGGCGTGCCCTACCCCGGCGCCACCCTGCCGCGCTCGGTGCCGCGCATCGTGCGCGCCCTGACCGACGAAGGCGGCGTGCCCGGCCAGTGGCTGGAATGGCACGGCCACAACGACTTCCACAAGGTGCTCATCAACGGGGCCACCGCGTGGCTGTACGGCTGCTCCGGCGTCAACTGCACCCTGCTGGGCTTTGGCGAACGCACCGGTAACACCCCGCTGGAAGCGCTGGTAATCGAATACATCTCGCTGACCGGTGACGACGATGCCGCCGACACCCGGGTCATCAACGAGATCGCCGAATACTTCGAGAAGGAACTGGATTACCGCATTCCGGACAACTATCCGTTCGTGGGCAAGGACTTCAACGCCACCAGCGCGGGCATCCACGTGGACGGCCTGGCCAAGAACGAGGAAATCTACAACATCTTCGACACGCGCAAGATCCTGAACCGGCCGGTGCCCATCATCATCACCGACAAGTCGGGGCGCGCGGGCGTTGCGTACTGGATCAACCAGTACCTGGGCCTGCCCGAGGACCGGCACGTGTCCAAGAAGCACCCCGCCGTGGGCAAGATCTACACCAAGATCATGGACGCCTACGAAAAGGGTCGCAACACGTCCTTCTCCAACAAGGAAATGAAGGCTCTGGTGCGGCGCTACATGCCCGAACTGTTCGCCTCTGAATTCGACCAGATCAAGAAGCTGGCGGGCGAACTTTCGGCGCACCTCATCATCAAGCTGGCCCAGGAATGCCAGATCACCGGCCTTGGCGGCGAGGACAAGTACCCGTGCATGCGCGACTTCGTGCGCGAGTACCCGTTCATCCAGTACCTGTACCTCACCGACAAGGAGGGCAAGCTGCTCTCCGCCGCCATCACCGACCCGGCGTACAAGTCGAAGTACGAACAGCTGCCGCTGGGCTTCGACTTCTCCAACCGCGCCTGGTTCATCCGCCCCATGCAGACCGGCGAACTGCACATCACCGACGTGTACCAGTCGCAGTTCACCAGCCAGCTGATCCTTACCGTGTCCACGGCGGTCACCGACGACAACGACGAGATCACCGGAGTCATCGGCGCGGACATCCAGATCGAACAGCTGCTCCGCCAGGCCGAGGCCATCGAGGACGTGGTGGACAGCGATTCCGACGACTAGTTACCGAAAGGTACGGCCCGGAAGCGGCAACGCTTCCGGGCCTTTTTTGTTTGCGGTACGTGCCTGCGCTTCCCGTCAGGAGCAGGGCGGGAGCAGTACCGGAGCGGGGCCGATGCCCTGGCCTGGCCGAAGGAAGCGCCCTCGCCGTGTCATGCCCAGGCAGGACTGCTGCGACGACATGCGCCCACGCCCCATGGGGAGTGCCCCGCCGCACCGGCACGGGCAAAATGGCATTGCGCCGTGCCCGCAACTGCCCGCTGCGTCGCGTGGCATGCAGATGTGCAAGCAGTTGCGTGCGCGCCTGTTTTCGGTAACAGTCCGGAAAACGCACAGCGCGTCGTGCCCAGCGTGCCCGGAATGTCATGTCCGGTGGATTGTGTTGGGCGCAGCGTGTTGGGTGATTGCGCAAAACCTGCTGCGCCATACTCGCTGCGCAGACCCGTTGCGATCGCATGCCGTGCGTCCCTGGAACGACCGTTTTCCGCTGCCGCCCGATTGCGCCATGATTCGCTCATGGCCACGTACACGCCGTATCGGCGCAACCCGACGGAGCCTTGATGCCGCACCTTCGACCCAGCCATACCTGTTCCGCGCCGTTCCGCCCCGCCCTGCCCGTTCCGCCCGTTCCGCCCGTTCCGCTCGTCCTGCCCGTGGTGCTGTTGCTGCTTGCCGCGCTGCTGGTGGCGGGCTGCGGCTCCGGCCCGCGCCGCATTTCCACGCCACCGTCGGACCAGTCCGTGAAGTACCCCAAGGGAGAACCTCAGGGGCCGCGTGCCAAGCCATACACAGTCCTGGGCAAGACCTACCATCCGCTGCTTTCGGCGCACGGTTTTTCGGAAGAGGGCGTGGCCTCGTGGTACGGCAAGGATTTTCACGGCCGCAAGACCGCCAACGGCGAAATCTACGACATGTACGGGCTGACCGCCGCGCACAAGCTGCTGCCGTTCAACACCGTGGTCAAGGTGACCAACCTGCAGAACGGCCGGTCCACCACCGTGCGCGTCAACGACCGGGGGCCCTTCGTGGGCGACCGGATCATCGACCTGACCAATACCGCCGCCAACCAGATCGGCATGCTGGGCCCCGGCACCGCGCGGGTGCGCGTGGAATCCGTGGGCGACGTGCCCGGCTTGCAGGACGGCGACATGACCGGCCGCTTCTATGTGCAGGTGGGGGCCTTCTCCAACAAGGACAACGCCAGCCGCCTGGTGACACGCCTGCAAGGCCAGGGCTGGAACGCCCGCATGTACTGGGCCGACATGGTCCGGTTCTGGCGCGTCCAGGTGGGTCCGTGGAGCACCCTGAGCGAGGCCGAGCGCATGCGCGAGAAACTCAAGGGGGATTTTGCGGTCAACTTTGTCGTGGCGGATTAGGGACGCGTAGTCTTTTGTAAGCCTCCGGCGGGCAGGGGGAGAGCCCCCTGCCCCCCTATTCTCCCATGGTATTTGAAGTGCTTTGCAAAGGGGACGCTTTCGGGGGCATCCCGTGCCCGGACGTTCGCGTGATGGGTTGAGGCCGCAGCAGCCTCGTTCACGAACGAACCCTTCCGGTCCTTCCCGCCTCCCCCCGTTTCCTTTCGGATCTGCTCACGGTAAGGATGCGCCATGAACCTTCTGCTGGTAAACCTGACCCGCTTCGGCGACCTGCTGCAAACGCAGCCGGTAGTGCATGGCCTGCGTGCGCAGGGGCACCGGGTGGGGCTGGTGTGTCTGGAGAATTTTGCCGGGGCTGCGGCGCTGCTGGAAGGCGTGGACCACGTGGCGGCCCTGCCGGGCTCGGCATTGCTGGCGGGCGTGCAGCCCGGCGGCGACTGGCGGGCCTGCACGGCGGGGTTGATGACCTGGGCCGAACGGCTGCGCGGGGCCTATGCCCACGATGCGGTGCTGAACCTCACGGCCACGCTGGGAGGTCGTCTGTTGGGGCGGCTGCTGGCGGGCAACGGGGATGAAAAAGATCACGGGGGCGACCTGCGCGGCTTCGGGCTGGACCCGTTCGGGTTCGGGGTCAACGCCGACCCGTGGTCGGCCTTCCTGCAAGCCTCCACCCGGCAGCGCGGATGCAGCCCGTTCAACCTCGTGGACCTGTTCCGCATGGCAGCGGGCGTGGGCAACGTGGACCCGGTGTACCAGTTGCGCGCGCCCACTCCGGACGCCCTTGCCGAGGCCGGGGCACGACTGGCCCAGGCCGCACCGCCCGACCATGCCGGATACGTGGCCATGCAGCTTGGCGCCAGCGAGGAACGACGCCGCTGGCCCGTGGCCCACTTCGCGGCGCT
>NZ_VSMK01000242.1 GCF_011682075.1 Nitratidesulfovibrio liaohensis | reverse complement strand
CGACCAGGCCCCGCTGGCGGAAAGCCTGCCCCAGGTGGCCCGCGCCGCCGGCGGCGGGCCGTTGGCCGCGCGCGAACTGGTGGTGCTGATCACCCTGAACAAGCGCGGCACCACCAAGCCGTCCAACGTGGTCATCCGGGGCATCGGCCCCCATTCGCTGGAACTGCGTCCGCAGGTGAAGCTGAAGGAAGGGCGCATGCCGCGCTTCGGCACGTCCGAGATCATCGCCGGGGAAAGCATTGCCCGGCGGTTCAGCGGCACCGGCATTGGCGAAAGCCTGCGCTTCGGCCTGCGCGACTGGACCGTGGTGGGCATCTTCGAGGCCGGGGCCACCGGATTCAGCTCGGAAGTCTGGGGCGACGTGGATCAACTGATGGCCGCCTTCCGCCGTTCGTCCTATTCCGTGGTGGTGGGGCGCATGAACGAACGCGGCGGACCATCCGGTCTGGACGGTCTGCGCGCTGGCCTGGCGGCGGACCCGCGCCTGCAACTGGAAGGCAAGCGGGAAACCCGCTTCTACGAGGAGCAATCCGAGATGATGGCCAAGTTTCTTGGCGTGCTGGGCACCATGCTGCCCGCCATTTTCTCGCTGGGGGCCATCATCGGGGCCATGATCACCATGCACGCCGCCGTGGCCAACCGGGTGCGCGAGATAGGCACCCTGCGCGCCATCGGGTTTCAGCGCCGGGACATTTTGCGTGCCTTTCTGCTGGAATCGCTGCTGCTGGGCGGCAGCGGCGGAGCCATTGGCCTGCTGCTGGCGTCCACCCTGCAATGGGTGACCATTTCCACCATGAACTTCCAGACCTTCTCGGAACTGGCGTTCAGCTTCACCCTCAGCCCGCGCATTGCCATGTGGTCGCTGCTGTTCGGCACGGGCATGGGCTGCCTGGGGGGCATCCTGCCTGCCATCAAGGCCTCGCGGCTGGTTATCGTAGACGCGCTGCGCGCGGCCTGATCCGTTAATCGCGCTGCGCGCGGCCTGATGTGGTGCCAAGTTGCATCTCATCTCGTTTTGGTAGGATTTGCGTTTCGTTCCGGGTCAGACTGTAAGTATTTCAGTTGGTTGTAGCGAAGGGGAAAAGCCCGTCATCGTGCCATGTGAAATGACAGCCTTTGCCGGGCGGCAAAGCGCACAAGAGCGCCGGAATCAAGGATTCCGGCGCTCTTGTTTTTATCGTCGTGTAATTAAACGATATATTTTTTGAGAAAATCTTCGATAGTCCCGTTGACAATATCACACCAGCTAGGTAGGAAATAACCCATACCAGCACGGTAGGAATTAACGAAACACGCGGACTGCCACCCGCACCTCCGTGCCCGGGACTGAAGGCTTACGTTGGATCATACTGGGCTCACGCGGAACCATGCCCCCGCGTTGCCCGGTTACCGGAACAAGGCGAAGAGGTTTCCCAAGTTGGCCCGGCGGTGTTGTCGCCGCGGCACCCGCAACCGGATGGCGCCGGAGGCGGGGGCCACCACGAAAGCACCGGGGCAGGATTTCCCAACCTTTCAGTACACAGGGGCAAGCCAATGCAAGTTCAGGAGATGTTCGCGATGGCTGAGGCGGGCGACGCAAGCGCCCAGTTCAATCTTGGCATGCTGTATTACGAAGGCAACGGCGTGGCGCAGGACTTCACCAAGGCCGCCCAGTGGCTGAGCCGCGCCGCCAAGGCGGAGCATCACGAGGCCCTCAACTTCTACGGCGTGCTGCACGCCACCGGCAAGGGCGTGGCACAAGACTTCGGCAAGGCGCTGGAACTGTTCCGCAAGGCCGACAAGTGCGGCTACAACTGCGAACCGGTGTACGACGACCTGCCCACCGACTTCCGCGACAAGCAATTCGGCATGGAACTGGTGGCCGCCAAGCGTGACTTTGTCCGCAAGGCGCGCCTGCTGGCCGCCGAGGCTCGCTGCAACGTGGGGCTTGCCTACCACGGCGAGGCCACCGACGCCACCTCGCGCAAGGTCGCGCGGGAACTGTTCCTGAGCGCGGCCACCCTGGGCAACGGCAAGGCCATGCACCTGCTCGGCACCATGTGTCGTGACGGTGCGGGCGTGCCCGCCAGCGAGGTGCGCGCGTACATGTGGTTCGACCTGGCCGTGACGGCGGGCTTTGCCAAGGCCGGAGACGCCCGGCGCGAACTGATCGACAGGATGAAGGACAAGGACGTGGCGCGGGCCGAAAAGCTTGCGGCGCGCTGGCTGCGTTGTTTCCCGCTGCCGGAGGGTGCGGCCCAGTAACCGGCGGCAGGCGGTGCGGCAACGGGGATGGCAACCCCCGTGCTGCCGCGCCGCCGGGCTAAGGCCGCGCGCGGCGGTTTCCACCTCCTTGCGCCGCACAGTGGCTGATGCATGCAATGCGCGGGGCTCCCTGCCGAAAGGCACGGGGCCCCGTAGTCTTTGGCGCATTCGCACCGTGCTTGGCCCCCGTGCGGGGTGCGGAAATCCTACGATGCAAGTATGAATTTGACTAATTTGGTCCGAATTGCGCAGGTGAACCGGTATCGAGGTGCAGCGGTGCTATCGATTCGGTGAAGGTGGGAGCCGGAGGAGGATGGCTCACCTGCGCAGGTAGGGGCAGGAAGGGCGGGGCGGGGCAGGAAGGGCGGGGCAGGTAACGCGGGACGCGGCGACCGTTGACTGGTGAAGGCCCGGCGGAAATGTGTCCGCCGTTCCGCCGCAGCCCCTGGCGGGGGCGTTACGCCTGCGCCGGAACGGTCCTGCGGATGGTGTCCAGCAGGGCAGCGGGCACTACCGGCTTCTGATGAGTGGGCACGCGGCGGGCAAGGCGCGCCGGGCGCGGACCCACACCGCTTACCACCACCACGGGGGTTTCGCGCAGGGCGGGGCTGCGGCGCAGCCGGGCGTAGAACACCGTGCCGCCGGGGCTGGGCAGGTCCATTTCCAGGGTGATCACATCGGGGCGGAAGCTGGCGGCGGCCTCCAGCGCCTCGGGCGTGGAGGCGGCGGTGCGAACGGCATGTCCTTCCGCCGTCAGCAGACCGGCAAGGCGTTCGCGCTCCGTCGGGTCGTTGTCGACGACGAGTACGCGACGACGGGTGGCACTCATGTTGGTCGCGGACATTGATAACTCCTTCACAAGATGGGTGTGAAAAGGACCCGCCGTGCCAAGGGGGGCAACGGCGGGTCCGTTCGATGTCGCTAGTCGTTCTTGGCCGGGGCGTGCGAAGCGCAGCCGCAGGCGCAGCAGCCGTCGCCCTTCAGCGCGCCGAGCGCCTTCAGCACTTCCATGGCAACGCCAAGGCCTTCCTTGGCTTCCTTGGAACCGAGGGCGCCAACCATGCCGAACATGCCCACAGGCTTGGCCTGCGACAGGTCCAGCTTGGCCAGCATGTCCACCGCGCGGGCCAGGAAGACCTGCACGTTGGGATCGGCCAGCTTTTGCAGCAGCACGGTCATGAAGGCGAGCGCGTCGCCCATCTTCTCGATGCCTTCGGGGGTGTTGGCGTCCAGCACCTTGCCGCCCGCGCCCTTCAGGGCCGACAGCTTGGCGAACACGCCGTCCTGTTCCCACTTGCCAAGCCCCTCGATGATGTGGGGCCAGGTGGGGGCCACCGCCGGGTGCATGGTGCGCCACAGGTCGATGAGGTTTTCCAGCTGGTCGAGGCAGTAGTTCAGGTTGGGGACGCTACGCAGCCCACGGCGCAGCAACTCGAAGATGTCGTCGAGATGCACGCGGCCGTGCACGTCCTGCAATTCTTCCACCATCAGGCGGAAGGCGTGGTTGCCGATGGGCGTCACTTCCTCGATGAAGTATTTGGTGCCCATCGCGCGCTCGTGCAGGAAAGCGATCCGCTCTTCCATGGCCTCGAGGCGCTGGAGAATGAGTTCTTCGTTGGTCATTGGTGCCTCCGGCTTACTTCTTCCGCATCAGGGAAGTGTCCTTGCCGTGCAGGTACATGTTCGGCTCGAACGGCAACTCGTGACCCTTCAGCATCAGGCTGTAGTAGACCCACTTGAACATCAGCTTGCCCCAGTAGTTGATGTGGCTTTCGCCCAGCAGCGCGCAGGGCCCCACACCGGGGAAGGGGAACATGCCGGGCAGCGGTTCCACGTCGTAGCTGAAGTCGATGAGCGAGGCCTTTTCGTAGCCGGTCACGATGAAGCAGGTGGAGTGACCGTCGAAGTGGTGGTAGTGCTCGCTGCCGTCGATGTCGGACATCAGGTTTTCGGCGATGATGTCGGCCTCGTAGTGGGCCACGGAACCGGCCTTGGAGGTCGGCACGTTGGTGGTGTCGCCGATGACGTACATGTTGGGGTACTTCTTGGACTTCAGGGTGCCCTTGTCGGTATCCATGAAGCCCATGGGGTCGGCGATGTCCGAATCGATCAGGAACTGCTGGCCCATGTTCGGGGGAATGGTGACGAGCAGATCGTAGTCGATCTCGTCGCCGGTGACGGAGGCGATGGTCTTGTTGCCCGCGTCAACGCTGTCCACCACGAAGTTGGGAGTGACCTTGATGTTCTTCTGTTCGCACAGTTCACCCAGGATCTTGGCGGCCACCGGCTTGGTGAAGGCGCCGGTCAGCGGGGTGACCAGTTCGATTTCGATGTTGTCGCGCACGCCCATCTTGGTGAAGTACCAGTCGGCCAGGTAGATGAACTCAAGCGGGGCGACGGGGCACTTGATGGGGGTTTCGCAGATGTGGTGGACAAGGCGGCCCTTCTTGAAGTTCTTCAGCTTGGGCAGCAGGGCGGCGGCGCCGTCGGGGGTGTAGAAGTCGTGGATGTTGCCGCGCCAGTCGTCCAGCAGGCCTTCCACTTCGTCGGGGGCAATGCGGCAGCCGGTGGCGATGACCACCCAGTCATAGCTGTACTTGCCGCCTTCACAGGTGACCACCTTCGCTTCCGGATCCACATTGGTGATGGTATCCTGCACGAAGTTGACGCCGCGGGGGATGAAATCCTTCTTGGGCTTCTCGCAACCCTTGGGGGTGTCGATGCCGAAGGGTATGAACAGCCAGCCGGGCTGGTAATGGTGGGTGAGGTCGCGGTCGATGACCGTGATCTCCCATTCACGCTCGCTGAGCTTTTTCCTCATTTTGGTGGCGAGCATGGTGCCGCCGGCACCTGCCCCAAGAATGAGCAGTTTCTTCATGCCAGGTTACTCCTTCACTTATTGGCTTTGGTGAGAGCAGATTCGGGTATTGCAGCCCCGCAGGGCACGGGGCGTTCTGCCGTATCGCGGCGTGTTCAGCGGCTTGTTGCCGTTCAGCTTGGCCTTGGGGGCGGGGCGCGCGTCGGTGTCCGCCTCGCTGGCCATGTGGGCGCAGTCGTCGGGGCGTTCGGCGCCGTGCATGATG
The DNA here is from genome assembly GCF_011682075.1 of Nitratidesulfovibrio liaohensis. Classification (GTDB taxonomy): domain Bacteria; phylum Desulfobacterota; class Desulfovibrionia; order Desulfovibrionales; family Desulfovibrionaceae; genus Cupidesulfovibrio; species Cupidesulfovibrio liaohensis. Next base: position 14,961 of record NZ_VSMK01000242.1, on the reverse strand, counting down.
TCGGTAAGGGTGAACTGGTCCAGGGTTTCTTCCAGGGCCTTGGCGGCGCTGGTCCAGGCGGCCTTGCAGCGGCAAGGGGTGTCGTCGCAGTCCGCGCCCACGCAGCAGTTGGGCGGCTGCACGCCGCCTTCCACCACGCGCAGCACGTCGCCCAGGGTCACGTCGTCGGGATTCATGGTCAGCACGTGGCCGCCGGCGGCGCCGCGTACGCTGCGGACCATGCCCGCCGTGCGCAGTTGCCGGATGATCTTTTCGATGAACTTGACGGAAATGCCCGTGTGCTCGGCCAGTTCGGAGGCGGAAAGGGGCCCGTCCTGCGGGCAGTGCAGGGCAAGGTTGACCAGCAGCCGGGATGCGTAATGCACCGTGGAGGAAATTCTCATGCCGTTCTCCAGTGCCTGTGCGGGGGGGCGAGGGCGGCGCGCCGGGGCGCGGTGGGGCTGTTGACCGGGAGATTCCGGGAGTGATCGTATGTATATTGATACAATTTTGTTTCTATTAATCCGAATCCTTTCGAATCAGATTAATTTCGTATGAATTAAACCCATCCGAATTTAGGTGTCAAGCACCCCCCGTAAAAAGGGGGATTTTTCAACATTCTGAATTTATGGTTCTATTTTTTGATTGTGAAAAATATTTCTTGTTTGGCTTGCGCCAGGCAACAAGAAGCACGCCCGACACTGCGGCTGGTACACCCCATGCGAGGCGTGAAGTGTGGGGCACACGTCGGGAAAACAAATATTTGATGGGGGCAGGCAAGGGCCTGAATACCTGTTGTCCGTGCTGGGTTGCCGGTCAGCGTGGCGGGAGCACATGGCGAGTTTGCACAGCTAGGTGTGCTGTAATGCTTTCTTTTCCGAGAGTGGTTTTGGTGCGTATGGGCGAGAGTGCTGCTTCATGTTGTGAAAACCGATTGTTTTTATTTACCCATTTTCGTTTTTTCAAGGGTCAATGGGTACTAACATCCTGACGTTTCAATCGATTTTCAGCATGCGCAGCGAAAGCGAATTTTTTTAATTCCTATTGACAAAGGAGGATATTTTCTGTAAGACTTTTCCCATACTTATGTAATAGCTCACTCTTTTTACGTCGTTCCGTGTGGCGCGACGTCGAGTGACGGGCGCGGGACCCAACACCATGAAGCTTGCAGCAAAGACACGATATGCGGCGCGCATCCTTCTTGCTTTGGCCATGCACGGCGAAGAGTCTCCCATGACCACCACGGCGCTGTCCCAGCACACCGGCGTGACGGTCCAGTTCATCGAGCAGATACTCAAGACCCTGAAGCGCGGCGGGTTGACGCGCAGTTCTCGCGGGGCCTCCGGTGGGCACATGTTGGCCCGCACCCCTGAAGAGATCACCCTGAGCGAGATCGTGCGCCTGATGGAAGGGGGCATTCAGCTTACCGTCTGTTGTTCTGGCGATGCCAATGCCTGCGCCCGTCGGGCCTCGTGCCTGACCAGGTCGGCTTGGGTGCGCGCGTCGCAGGCGCTGGAGCGTTCGCTGGAAGAGACCACCCTGGCCACCCTCATGGAAGGTGACCAGCTGCTGGCTCCCCACGACGAGGCAGTCTGTCGCACGGCGGACGAGGACGCCCCCGCCGCGAAACGTTCCACCGTCCGCCGCCCGGTCCGTCCGACAAGCCCGGCCGAACTGTACTGATGCCGCCGCGCCGGTGTGCGGCACTGTAGTCATCGGCGCGTTCGATTTGCCGGTGTGCAGCAGCTTGGCCTTGTTGACGTGGCTGGCGTTGTCGAGCCCTTGCCGTTCAGCCCGTCGGGTTGCCGGACATGTCTCGCTGCCCCGCGCTCGCCGATTCCTCTCGGACATCCCCCTCCTTTGGCCCACGTGCCTTCCGTATTGCCTTGCCGCAAGCTTGCAGCGCCAAGCCGCCGGTTTTCCGGCGGCTTCTTTTTTGGTGAGGGGCGGCGGCTGGTTCCACGTATTGGTGCCGCAAACGTTCGGGCCCGTGGTTATGGCAACGGTTGCGTCGGAGGTCTATCTCGGCGTGTTTCTTGCAAGATTTTAGGGCGCCAGCAATGCACATGGGCACAAACTGCCGGGCATCGGCCTGTGTCCGGTTGTTGTGGTTCATGATGATTTTCAGAAAATACAGCGTATTGCATACGTGCTTCGAAGGGGTGCGTGCGGTTTGCCGCCCCGGGTGAAATGCGATACGGGAGAGGCCCGACGCGCCATCGCGCTTGCCGGTTCAATTTTTCGACAGGTTTCGACAGGGCCAGGGGGTTCCGGATGCTCAAGAATTGCAGTCTGTTCATGAAGCTCAGCATGGGGTTCGGCTCGCTGCTGCTCATGGTGGCGGGGGTGGTTACCTCTTCGTGGCAGCAGCAGCAACACCTGCTGCGACAGTCGGAGGTCACTGGCAACGCACAGGCGCTGGTGGCGGGCATGGAGCATTCACGGGTGGAAATCCTGTATTACCTGCTCAGCCAGAGCAGGGAGCACGTGCGTGCCTTCGAGGCGCAGCATGGCAAGGATGCCGAGGGCATAGCCGCGTTGCGCGAACGCCTTGCGGTTGATGGGGTGCGCGGTGGAGGGCTGGATGTGCTGGGACCCATGCATGCCGACTATCGGCGCAAGTTCCTGGAACTGGACGGTGTGCTGACCCATCGCGAACAGACCATCAAGAACGCCGTGCAGGCTGCCAATGCCCTTCAGGAAGGGGTGGAGCGGCTGCACGCCGCGCGCCTGAACGCCATTGTTCAAAGCAATCCTTCGCTGGCCTCCCGGCGCGACGAGCTGCAAACCCTGGTCACCCTGGAAACTGAATTTCTCCAGTCCCGGGTGGATGTGCTTTATTATCTGTGGCGGGGCGATACGGATTCCCTGTCCCGTGCCCGCATGCGTCTGGACAAGGCCATCTCCGCGGCATCCGGCCTTTCCGCCAGCGAGGGGACCGGTGAAAACTGGAGGTTGGCCACTTCCGTGCTGGCGAGCGTACGGGGATACCGCGAGCAGGTGGAGCAACTGGTCAAGGATGAGGTAGAGCGCGAAAACCGTCTGTCGGGCATGGCCAACGTGGCCGATGGCGTGCGCAACACCGTTGTGGCGGTGAAGGATGCCCAGCAGGACCGCATGAAGGAAGCAGTGCGCCGCTCGGCCATGGTTTCGCTGGGGGTTGCCGGCGGTGCTCTGGTGCTGGGGCTGCTGTTCGCCGTGCTCATCGGCAAGTCGGTGCGCGGTGGCATTGCCCGCGCGGCCGCCGTGGCCGAGGCCGTGGCCCAGGGCGAGACTTCGGTGGAAATCGAGGTCGAGGGCACCGACGAAGTGGGCAGGCTGCTGCAGGCCATGCAGGAGATGCTTCTTGCCGAGCGCCGCGTGGTGGAAACGGCCCGCGAACTGGCCCGGGGCAACGTGGACATCGAAGTGGTCATGCGCGGCCCGCGCGACGAACTGATGCGTGCCCTGGGAGAGATGGTTTCCGTCGAGCGGTCCATCGCGCGCAACGCCACAACGCTGGCCACCGGCGATCTGCGCGTGTCGCTGGAGCCACGCGGCGACAACGACCGGTTGCTGACCTCGCTGGGCAACATGGTGCATCGGCTGTCCGACGTCGTGCGCGACGTGCAGGTGGGCGCCGAGAACGTGGCCGCGGGCAGCGAGGAGCTGAGCGCCACGGCAGAGGCCCTTTCACAGGGGGCAACGGAACAGGCCGCCTCGGTGGAGCAGTGCTCCGCCTCCATGGAAGAGATGGTGGCGCGCATTGCCCAGAACGCCGAAAACGCCCGCACCACCGAATCCATCGCGGTGCGCGCGGCGGATGACGCCCGCGACTCGGGCACGGCGGTGGCCGCCACGCTGAAGGCCATGCGCGAGATTGCCAGCAAGATTTCCATCATCGAGGAAATTGCCCGGCAGACCGACCTGCTGGCCCTGAACGCCGCCATCGAGGCGGCCCGCGCGGGCGAGCAGGGACGCGGCTTTGCCGTGGTGGCCTCGGAAGTGCGCAAACTGGCCGAACGCAGCCAGGCGGCGGCTGCGGAAATCAACCGGCTGTCCGGGGCCAGCCTGGAAGTTTCGGAACGTGCGGGAGAACTGCTGGGCAAGCTGGTGCCGGACATCGAGCGCACCGCCGAACTGGTGCAGGAGATCGCCGCCGCCAGCATCGAGCAGCGCGAGGGCGCAAGCCAGGTCAACGAGGCCCTGCACATGCTCGATCAGGTCATCCAGCAGAACGCGGCGGCTTCCGAAGAGGTGGCATCCACGTCCGAAGAATTGTCGGCCCAGGCGGCCCACCTGCAACGCACCGTGGCCTTCTTCCGCCTGGGGACGGACATGTCCCCCAAGGTGCAGCGGGTGCCGGGGCCGCGGCCCTCGGCCATGCCCGCCCTGAAGGACGGCGACCCGCGCAGGGTGCGCATCAACCTCACGGACGATGCGGACGACACGGACGATCAGGATTTCGAACGCTTCTAGGAACGTTCAGCGCGATGTATGCATCTGGCGGGATGGCCCGGAACCGGCGCATATCCGCACATTCAGACCGGGTCGCGGCGCAAGCCGTCCCACAGCGGAACCACGACGTGCAGCAGGGCAACAACAGACAGGCACCGCAGGACCATGCGGGCGGGGGGAAAGCGGCGGACACGCCGCCCGCCGACGCCGTGCCGCGTGACGGGGCTCGTCAGGCCGGTCAGACGCATTCTGCAAGCCCGGCGCATTCTGCAAGCCCGGCGCATTCTGCAAGCCCGGCGCACCCGGCAAACACGGGGCGTGCGGCAAGCCCGTCACTTCCGGGGCCTGGCCCCATGGTGCCCGTGCGCAGGCTGCTGGCCCTGACCCTGGGGGACGAGCGCTTTGCCCTCGACATCGGCGTGGTGCGCGAAGTGCTGGACTTCGGCGACCTGACCCGCATTCCCCGCATGCCGCAACATGTGCGCGGGGTGGTGAACCTGCGCGGCGCGGCCGTGCCGGTGGTGGACCTGCGTACCCGGCTCGGCATGGGGAGTGTTGCGCGCACCGTGCATTCGCGCATCGTCATCGTGGAGGTGCCCGCGCCCCCCGATGCGGGAGGAGGCATCACCCTGGTGGGCGCGCTGGCCGACGCCGTGCGTGAGGTCATCGAAATCGACGCCGTTGCCGTGGAGCCGCCGCCGCGCATGGGTACCCCCGTGCCTGCCGACGTGCTGGCGGGGATATTCCGCCACGAGGGGCGGCACGTGCTGCTGCTGGATGCCGACCGCCTGTTCGATGACGAGGAGCCTTCAGGCGCCCAGGTGCCGACGCTGCCCCAATCCCCGTCTCACTCCCCGTCGCGGAACCCGTCCCGCCCCCTTGCCGATGGGCAGTCTGCCGATGCCCAGCCGCACGCGCATCCGGCCCGTGCCCATGGCACGCCGGAAATCCCCGTCCGCTTGGGCGGAGGTGACGCATGAACCCCGGCGGCACCGCACGGCGCGTGTTCACCGAGGAAGCGCGCGACCTACTCATCGACCTCGAGGAGGCGCTGCTGGAGCTGGAATCGCACCCCGGCGATGCCGCGCTCATGGCACGGGTGTTCCGCGCCCTGCATACCCTGAAGGGCACCGGAGCCATGTTCGGTTTCGATGCCGTGGCCCGCTTCACCCATGCGGTGGAAGACCTGTTCGACAACGTGCGCAAGGCCGGGGCTCCGGCCACATCCGAGTTGCTGGCCCTTGGCCTGGACGCCAAGGACCACTTGCAGGAACTGCTGGCACGGGGCGCGTCGGTCCCGGTTGAGGGAAAAAAACCGTCTGCGGACAGGGCGGAAGATGGTGCCGATGCGGACGGCGTTGCCGAGCGCGAGCGTGAACTGCTGGACCGCATCGGCGGACTGTCGGCGCGCTGGGTCGCACCCGCCGTCGCACCCGGCGCCTTTCCTGCCTCTTCCGGGGTGAGGGGCGACGATGCGGTCGGTGCGGCAGATGCCTTGCCCGCCGCGCCGCCTCGGGACTTCCCCATGGCCGCATCGGGGGCCATCCCGGCGTCGCCTGGGCATATGGCCGGGCTCACGCCCCCGGAACGGTCCGCCGTTCCCGCGGGCTCTCCCCGCGAGTCGCAAGTGTACTGGTTGCACTACACCCCGTCGCCTGACGCGCTGCGCCGGGGGCTGGACCCTTCCCGGCTGCTGGACGGACTGCACGGGCTTGGCCCACTGCATGTCTGGCCCCACTGCGAGGTCGTGCCCGCTCTGGACAGGCTGGACGCGGAAGCGGTGCACCTGAGCTGGGACGCCGTGCTGATCACGGAACATCCGCTGGCCATGGTGCGCGAACCGTTCGTCGCGCTGATGGACGAGGCCGGGCTGAACGTTGTGGCGCTGGGCGAGGAACGACTGCTGCCTTCGCCGGAGCTGCTGTGCCGCATCGCGGCGCAGGGGGGCGTTGCCGATGCGGCCGGACTGCTGGCCGCCGCCGGTGCGGGTGACGAGGCCCTGCGGGCGGTGCGCGGGCAGGGTGGGAGCGCGGACGCTGTTTCGATGGCTTCCGGCGGCATACCTGCCGCCACATCGCCGCTGGTTTCACCGTCGGCGTCTGCCGTAGCCGCTGTGCCCTGGCCCGTGCCGGAATGTGCACCCCCGGCAGCCGACGAAGCCGCCCAGGCGGGCACCCTGCGCCCCGGCGGCGACGAAGGCCCCACCACCAGCCTGCGTGTGGACAGCGCCAAGGTGGACCGCCTGCTGGACAACGTGGGCGAACTGGTCATCCTGCAGGCGCGCCTGTCGCGCATCGCCACCGACCACGACGATCCGCGCCTGCGCGAACTGGCCGAAGGGCTGGAACGGCTTACCGAATCGTTGCGAGACAGCACCATGTCGGTGCGCATGGTGCCGCTGGACGCCACCTTTCACGCTTTCCGGAGGCTGGTGCGCGACCTTGCGGCCCGTTTGGGCAAGGATGTGCGCTTTGTGGCCGAGGGCGGCGAGACGGAACTGGACAAGACCGTCATCGACCACCTGCGCGACCCCCTGCTGCACCTGGTGCGCAACGCCATGGATCACGGGGTGGAACCCGCCGACGTGCGCCTGGCGGCGGGCAAGCCCGCCGAGGCGGTGCTGCGGCTGTCCGCCACCCATGCCGGGGGCGAGGTGCTGATCACCGTGTCCGACGACGGAGCGGGCATCGACCTGGACAAACTGCGTGCCGTGGGCGTGGCGCGGGGCCTGCTGGCGCCGGAAGCCGACCCCGGCGAGGCGGAACTGCTGCAACTGCTGTTTCTGCCCGGCTTCAGCACGGCCAGCGGCGTATCGGACCTTTCCGGGCGCGGGGTGGGGCTGGACGTGGTCAGCACGGCCTTGGGGGCGCTGCGCGGCAGCGTGGACGTGGTCACCCGGCGGGGCGAGGGCACGGCCTGGCGGCTGCGCATTCCGCTTACCCTGGCCATCATCGACGGGCTGCGCGTGCGCGTGGGCGACGAAACGTTCATCCTGCCCCTGACCCAGGTGCAGGCTTGCCTGGAGCGCTTCGTGAACGGCGAGGCCGCCACGCTGGGCCTCATCGAATACCGCGAGAGGCTGGTGCCGTGCCTGAGCCTGCGCCGCTTTCTGGATGTGCCGGGCGAACAGCCCGCCTACGAGCGGGTGATCATCGCCAACGTGGACGGCCAGCCGGTGGGCTTTGCCGTGGACGGCGTGGCCGGGCTGGAGCAAGCGGTCATCAAGCGCCTGGGCGGGCCGTGCCGCCGAGCCGCCTGGATTGCCGGGTCCAGCGTGGACGCCGAGGGCGGCATATCGCTGATTCTCGATGCCGCCCAGTTGGTGCGCGTGGCGCAGGGCATGCAGGAACGCTGATCAGCGTTTGCGCCCGCTCTTCGCGGCTTTTCCGCCCGCTGCGCAACCTTGCCCCGCCCCGACTGGTGGGGCTTTTCTGTTTGTCGGTACCAGTCCTCGCGTTTCCGCGGTTCCGCAACATGCCATGCCCGCCGTGTCCGGCCTGACGTGGCTGGCGTGCCTGACGAATCTGTCCGGCGTGTCCGGCGTGCCCGGCGTGCCCGGCGTGTCCGGCGTGTTCGGCGCGGTCTTTTGCGCCGGGCCGCCGTCGCTGCCGCTCAAGATGCGCGGCGGCATCTCGTGCATCAGTCGCAGCCACGCAGCCGCCGCCGGGGACAGGCTGTGCCCCTTGCGCCAGGCCAGCACCGCGCGCCAGCGCAGTTCGTCATCGTCCAGCAGGGCGCAATGGATGCCCTGCGGCAGGGGTTCCGTCAGCATCAGGCGTGGCACCAGCGCCACGCCAAGCCCGGCGGCCACCAGGCTGATGATGAAGGGTATCTGGCCGCTGCACAGGGTTTCGTCCAGGCGTACCCCCTGTTTCAGGCAGCGGTCGCGGATGCGCGCGTTGAGCGCAAAGCCCTGTTCGAACTGGATGAACGCGCTGCCGTCCAGGTCGCGCAGGCTCAGGGTCGCACGGCCCTGCAAGGGGTGTCCTTGCGGCAGCAGGGCCATGAGCGGCTCGTCGCACAGGGGCGATACCTCGAACTGGTCGGGCACGGGCAGCAGTGCCAGGGCCATTTCCAGTTCGCCGCGCAGCACGTCCTCTTCAAGCGCGTAGCAGCCCTTTTCGCGCAGTTCTATGCGCACACCCGGATAGCGGCGATGGTATTCGGCAAACTGCCGGGCGAACAGCTGGGTGCTGCCCACCGGCGGCACGCCGAAGCGCAGCGTGCCCCGGCGCACGTTGCGCAGGTCGTCCATCTCTGCGTCCAGCGCTTCCTTTTCGGCCAGCATGGCCAGTGCGCGACGGTAGGCCACCTCGCCCGCCGCCGTCAGGGTCACGCCCATCGGGGTGCGCTCCAGCAGGATGGCTCCGCAGTCCTCCTCCAGCCCACGCACGGCCTTGCTGACCGTGGACTGGGTGGCGCACACGGCCTGCGCCGCGGCGGAAAATCCGCCCGCGCGAACTACCTCCACAAAGCAGCGCAATACCTTGAGGTGCATGGCCATTCCATTTTCGAATAGGGTTGATGAAGACAATTCATTTCACAACTGCCAGTCCCCTTGGCTAACAGCTGAAGCAGCGAGGTTCAAGCGGCCACGGTGCCGTTTCCGCCGCCCGGCATTGCGCGGGCAGGCGGGAATGTGGCCGCGCCACGCAGGATACGGCCAGCCGCCGCGCACACGGGGTGCGCGCGTGGCCGTCGATGCACGTCAAACCACAGGGGGCATTCATGAGTTGGGTGCAGCAGTACGATCCGTTTTTCAACATCGCCGCCTCGGCCTGCGTGGCCATGCTGCCGCTGGCGATACTCTTCTACATGCTGGCCGTACGGCGGGCCAAGGGCCACATGGCTGCCGCGCTGGGGCTGGCCGGTGCGCTGTGCGCCGCCGTGGGCGTGTGGGGCATGCCCGTGGGCCTTGCCGTCAACGCCACGCTGTACGGCATGGCCATGGGGCTGTTCCCGATCATCTGGATCGTGCTGACGGCCGTGTGGCTGTACAACATGACCGTGGAATCGGGCGAGTTCGAGATCATCAAGGGCTCGCTGGCCCGGCTTACCGATGACCGGCGGTTGCAGGCCCTGTTCATCGCCTTTGCCTTCGGTGCGTTCCTGGAAGGCACGGCGGGCTTCGGCACGCCGGTGGCCATCACGGCGGCCATGCTGATGGGGCTGGGCTTCAGCCCGGTGTATGCCGGGGGCATCTGCCTTGTGGCCAACACCGCGCCCGTGGCCTTCGGGGCGCTGGGCATCCCGGTCATCGTGGCCAGCCAGGTCAGCGGCCTGGATGTGACCATGCTCAGCCAGTACGTGGGGCGTCAGTTGCCGGTGTTCGCGCTGGTGGTGCCGCTGTGGATGACCGTGGTGATGTGCGGCTTTCGCCGGTCCATGGAAGTGCTGCCCGCCATCGTGGTGGCCAGCGTGTGCTTCAGCGGCACGCAGTTCCTGTTTGCAGAACTGCACGGCCCCACGCTGCCCGACGTCATGGCGGCCATCGTGACCATCATCGGCCTGCTGGTGCTGCTGCGCTTCTGGAAGCCCGCCAGCACCTGGCATTTTGCCGATGAACAGCCCGCCAGCGCGGCGGCCAGCGCCCACCATACCACCGGCGAGATCCTGCGGGCCTGGGCGCCGTACGCCATCCTGGCGGTGTTCGTGTTCTTCTGGGGGCTGGATGGCGTGAAGGCCGGGCTTAACAAGGTGTACCTCCAGGCCATCGAATGGCCGGGACTGCACGGCGCCATCGCCAAGACGGCGCCCATCGTGGCCAAGGACGCGCCCTATGCGGCCAAGTACACCCTCAACCTGCTGTCGGCAGGGGGCACCGCCATCCTGCTGGCGGGCCTGCTGTCGGTGCCCATCATGCCTGGCTACGGCATGAAGCGGGCCATCGGCTGCTTCTGGCGCACCTGCCACCAACTGCGCTTTCCGGTGCTGACCATCATGCTCATCCTCGGGCTGGCGCAGTTGATGAACTATTCGGGCATGAGCTCGACCCTCGGCATCGCCTTCACCCACACCGGCGCGCTGTTCCCGTTCTTTGCGCCCATCATGGGCTGGCTGGGCGTGTTCCTGACCGGCTCCAACACCTCGTCCAACGCGCTCTTCGGCAGCATGCAGCAGGCCACGGCCCGCGCCGTGGGCGTGGACCCGTACCTGACCGTGGCCGCCAACGCCACCGGCGGGGTGACCGGCAAGATGATCTCGCCGCAGTCCATCTCCGTTGCCACGGCCTCCACCCACACCGTGGGGCAGGAAGGGGCGCTGTTCCGCTTCGCCTTGGGGCACAGCATCGCCATGACCCTGGTGATCTGCGTGCTGGTGACCCTGCAGGCCTATGTTATTGGCTGGATGCTTCCCTGATTTGAGGAACAGCCCCTGAGCGATTGGAAGGGGTATTTCGGAACACTGCACCGTCCGTCATGCTTGGCTCACCAGGCATGACGGATGGCGCCACATACGTCCGAAAGCACGGAGCCGTGCGCTCCTCCTGTGGGCTCCGTGCCCGCGTGCACCCGCCGGACGGACAAGCCCCCCCGCGTTGCACCGTGGGGGGGCCGTCGTTGTGGGCCGCCGCATGTGGACAAGGTTGCCGCGTGAACTCAGTGCAGGGCGCGCATCTGGCATACCCCGCATTCCAGCACGTAGGCGTTGCCGGGAATGGCCTTGGCCAGGTGCTTCACGTGGGCGGCCCGCTCGCCGATTTCGTGCAGGTTGCTGCGCTCGTGGCAGTCCAGCACCGCCAGCGATACGGACACGAACGGAAAGCGCCGCTCCATGCCGTCGCGCCCACGGGCGGTGATCCACCCGCGCGCGATGTCCTCCGCGCAGTAGCAGCCGCGCACCAGCCGTCCGAAGCAGCGCGTGGCCGCCCGGCACACCCGCTCGGCATGGCGGGGCGAGGTGATGCACACGAAGTCGTCGCCGCCGATGTGCGCCACGTAGTCGCCCTTGGCCCCGTGCCGCTGCACCGCCCACGACAGCACCTTGGCCAGCAGCAGGATGATCCTGTCGCCGTTCTTGAAGCCGTAGGTGTCGTTGTAGCTCTTGAAGTTGTCCAGGTCCGCGTACAGCAGCGAAAAGGGCTGCCCCCCGGCCAGGCGCGTTTCCAGTTCCTTTTCCAGCGCCACGTTGCCGGGCAGCCCGGTGAGCGGGTTGGTGCCCTTGGCCAGTTCCACCTGCACCTGGGCCAGCTTGTGCAGCAGCCGCTGCACCGAAACGATGCCCGTCAGCAGCCCGGCGCGGGTGATCATGATGTCGTCGTAGGCCTGCAACCGGCTGCGCGACATGGCTAGCCGGGCGGCGTCCTCCACGGGGGTGGTTTCCTCCATCACCAGCGGCTTGGTGTCCATGACGGCGGACACGGGCCGCTTGAAGTACAGCGCCACCCCATATTGCGCCGAAAGTTGCCGGTTGAGGTGGTAGTCCATGATCAGCCCCAGCGGCTTGCCGCGTTCGTCCGTCACGGCGATGCTGGTCAGCGGATCGGAGGTTTCGAACAGCTTGCGGACCTCGCCCGCCAGCGTGGTGGGGGGCACGGTGTGGGCCGGTTCGGCCAGTTCGCCCACGGGCATGGAGCAGGCCAGGCTGCCCACGCTGGGCAGTTGCGCCGTGGGGCGCAACTCGCCGATGTCCACGTGGGTTTCCTGCTTGGGATAGTCGGGGCGGCCCAGATAGTAGCCCTGGCCGTAGTGCGCGCCGATGGCCATCAGGGTGGCGGCTTCCTCTCGGGTTTCGATGCCTTCCGCTATGACCCGCGAGCCGATCTTTTCGGCAAAGCTGACCAGGGTTTCCATCAGCGCGCGGCGCACCGGGTCACGGTTGATGTTGCGGATGAGCGACATGTCGATCTTGATGAAGTCGGGCTTCAGTTCGGCGATGGTGGCAAGGCCGGAATAGCCGGTGCCCGCGTCGTCGATGGCCACCTTGAACCCCTGCCCCCGGTAGTGCGACAGCGTCTTGTAGAATACCCCGAAATCGCGGATGGAATGCCGCTCGGTAATCTCGAAGACGATGTTCTCCGGCGCAAGCCCCATGGCCCGCACCGCCTCCAGTGTGCTGCCGGGGGTAAAGCCGGGGTCGGTGAGGGTGCGCGGATGGATGTTCAGGAACAGCTTCTGGTCCGGGGCCAGGGTGCCCGCGCAGGCAATGGCCCGTTCCCGGCAGATGCGTTCCAGCGCGAAGAGCATGCCCAACTCCTCCGCGATGTCGAACAGCATCATGGGCGAGTGGAAGGGCGTGTCCACCGGGCCCCGGCTCAGGGCCTCCCAGGCCATGATCCGCCCGGTGGGAAAGCGCACGATGGGCTGGTACAGGGTGCGGATGGCGTTGTCCTGCAACACGGCCTTGAAGTCGCGCGCAAGGCGCAGGTCGGACAGGTCCAGTTCCTTGCGGGCCATGGTGCGCGCCTCGCGCACGGCCTGAAAGAATTCCTGACGCGGCTCCGCGCCGGGGCGGCGGCGGTAGGTGGCGCAGCCTACGCCTATGTTTACCTCGCGCCCGGTCCAGCGCAGCACGGAATCCTTCAGGTGGTGCTGCAGCTTCAGCTTCATGGTGAAGGCGGCGTCGGCCAGGCGCTGCGGGCGGGTGGCCGGTTCCGGCCAGAACACCAGGAATTCGCCGGATTCCAGCGGCAGCAGATGATGCGCCGAGGCGGGCTGGCCGCTCAGGCCGGGCACCGCCGCCCACAAGCCCTCCACCAGCAACGATTCGATGCCTGCGGTGATTTCCTCTCCGTACAGGTCACGCACCAGCACGTGGTCCACCATGCGCACCAGCAGCATGTGCAGCGCCTCGTGCCGGGCCACCATGTCGCGTACGGAGGCTTCGACGGCAGTCGGGCCATGGGGAACGGGACGGGAACGGGTGGGCGAGGGGGTGCCGGGAGTGGCACCGGATGTTTCGCCACCGGAAGGCATGTCGGGCGCTTCGAGAAGCGTGAATATCGGCGGGACGTTTGCGGCGTGAGGGGTGCCTGGCGCCAGGCCACCCGGGTGCGGTGCATGTCCAGGGTCGTCGCGCCTGCGGCCCAGCATTTCCAGAAACGGCTCCAGCCAGGTATGTTGCATGTATCCCCCCGGATACGTGTCGGGCTCGGTGCCGGATGCGCGCCTGACATGGTGCGGAATGAGCGTTGCGTCGCGCCGCGCCAGGGTTCCGGCCCTGCCTGCGTCGCGTTGCCGATCATGCGGAGGCAACGGCATGGCGGCGTGAAAACCTTGTCCGGCTCGGACTGGGCACGGACTGGTGAGTGTGTCGTCCGTTGGCCCTTCGCCCCTGAAGGCGTGGTGACGGTTGCGTGACGCCGTGCGGCGCCGGTTCGTCTCTCGACGGGTAGTTAGCATGAAGATGTCGGTGACGGCGGTGACGGACAGGTGACGATTTGCAGAAGCCCCGGCGCGGGCCGGGGTTTTGTGCGGTGCCATGCTGGGCTGGGGCGGGGGAGAGGGCAGATAACCGGACGAAGGGCCGGTAACGGGCCGTAAGGGATGGCGTCAGGCCAGGGGCAGGCGCACCACGACCACCGCGCCGCCCTCCGGTGATTCTTCGATGGTGATGGTGCCCTTGTGGGTGGTGACCACGATGAAGTAGGCCACGGACAGGCCAAGCCCCGTGCCCGCGCCTGTCTCGCGCGTGGTGAAGAACGGCTCGAAGGCCCGGCGGCGCAACTCGTGCGACATGCCGGGGCCATTGTCGGCCACCTCTATGCGCAGGTGCGCCACCTCCAACGCCGTGGTCACCGTCAGTACCGGCGGTGGCCCATTGTCGCGCAGCGCCAGTGCCTGTGCCGCGTTCTTGAACAGGTTCAGGAACACCTGTTCCATCTCGCTGGCGGAACAGCGCACCGGCGGGAGTTGCGGGTCGTAACGGCGAACCACGGCAATGCGTTTGAAGTCGTAGTTGCGGGCCAGGCTGTAGTCGGTGACCGCCAGCTCAAGGGTGCGTTCCAGCAGGTCGTTGATCTGCACCGGCATGCGCGAAGGGTCGCTGCGGCGGCTGAAGGTGAGCATGTTGGCCACGATGCGCGCCGCGCGTTCGCCCGATTCGCGGATGCTGTCCAGCAGCCCGCCGATGCGGCGTTCTTCCGTGTAGGCCATGACGCGGCCGAAATCCACGCCCTGCCGTTCCGCCGCCGCACGGTTGGCGGGCAGATCGTCCAGCAGGCGGCGGCGCAGGTTCTGCACCCCTTGCAGGATGCCGCCCAGCGGGTTGTTGATCTCGTGGGCCATGCCCGCCGCAAGCCCCCCCACCGAGGCCATCTTTTCGGCCTGCACCATCAGGTCTTCCATGGCGGCGCGTTCGCTCTCGTCGTCAAGGCGCAGGATGCCCCACATTTCCTCGCCGGTTTCCAGCGGAATGGCGGTGACGTCCTCCACCCGGCGTGATTCGCCGGACAGGCTTCCCGGCTGCGAACCCGCCGGAAGCTCCATGGGGGTGACCACCCGTTCCGGCGGGGTGGCCATGCCGTTGCGCCGGGCCGCGTGCAGCCGGGGCAGGTGGCGGGCCAGTTCCGGGGCGATTTCCGCCAGCGGGCGGCCATGGGCGGAC
>NZ_VSMK01000230.1 GCF_011682075.1 Nitratidesulfovibrio liaohensis | reverse complement strand
GCCGTGGGCCACGCGGCGGCCATCCGGGGTCAGGGCCGACCAGTGCAGGGTGGTGGTGCCAAGGTCGATGGCCAGCAGCAGGGGCGCGCCGGTTGCCGGGGCCGGTGTCGCCTTGGGCGATGGGGATTGTTCGGACCGGGACGCAGCAGGCCGGGATGCATCGGGCACGGGCGCATCCACCACCCGCGAGCGGTGCGGGGCCGTTCCCGCAGGCAGGGTGAAGGCCATGCCGTATTCGTTGCCATGCAATGGCACAGGTCCGCTCGGGGCGTGACGGCACAGCAGCCGCCAGCCGTCGGACAGTTCGACCGGGGAGAAATGGGCTTCGTCGGCGGGGTGGGGCGCCGGTGTGCCACGCGTGAAGCGCACCGCGCACCGCCCGCAGCGGCCAAGGCCGGAACACAACGCGGGCGGGTCCACCTGGCCGCTCATCCACACCAGTTGGGCCAGGGTGCTGGCCGGGAGCGCACTGTCAGCACCCTGCACGGGCAGGGGCAGATGCAGGATGCGCCCGTCCGGCAGGGTCACCTCGGCCAGGGCGCCCTGGCCGTTGAGGGTGCCCGGCGTGTTCGGCGTGTCCGGTCCGCCCCGTCCGTTCGGTGTGGCGGCGGTGGAGTGCGGCGGCTGTTTCGGCGAAAAATGGGGGGACATGCGGCTCCCTGGCGGGCGTCCAAGATGGTTCCTTGCCTGCAACTGCCCCAAGACGCTGCATATGGCAAGTGCCCGCGCACCTGCGGTTTCAGTTGTCCCTCTCCGTGCCGTGCGTTCGACGGGGATATGGCGCGGAATACGCGCCGGACTGGAGCCGGGTTGGTGCCCGGCTGGCGCTGCCCCGGCACTGTCTTGGGGGAGGCGACATGCTCCGGTGCCGTGCGACGTATCGAACAGGCGGCGCAAGCCCGATTGTCATTGCATATTCAACAATAGTCCTGTACAGTTATATTATTATCTCCGGCTTTGGCGAAAGGAGTTGGCGCATGGAAATCGTGCTTGGCGCGGTGGTCGGCTTTGTGCTGCTGGTGGTGGTGCTGGTTGCCAACCAGCGCTCCAGCGCCGCGCACGAGGAACGCATGCGCGCACTGCATGCCCGGCGCCGTGCACTGGCCGTGGACCTGCGCAAGGTGCACGAGAACATCCAGCAGCTCAAGGTGGTGGAGTATGAACTGGGCCGCAGGCTGGCCGAGGCCGACAAGCGCGCCAGCCAGGCCATGGAAGTGCGCAAGCAGCGCGATGCGCGCCAGCAGGCCAGCCAGTTCGGTTCCATTCTCGATGCGCTGGTGCACGAACGGCTGCTGACCGCGGAGCAACTGGCCAAGGCCCGCAGCTACAGGGACCAAACGCGCTCGCAGTACCCGCTTTCCGAAATCGTGACCATGCTCGACTACGTCAAGCCCGACGTGGTGCAGCGCATGCGCCTTCGCTATCCCAAGCTGTCCGACGAATAGCGGAACGGCCCGCCGGGCTGCCTCCCGTTCTCCCGCCTGCTGTTTTTCGCTGTGGGCTGCCGGTGCCTGTCAGCGGCGCTTGGCGTCCATCTTGCATGAAATCTTGCTGCGGCAGGATTCTCCCGGTTGCGGCGCGTGCTTCCGTGCGGTTCGGCCTTTCGGGCCGCCCGGCCGGATCGGTCAGCCAGGCCAGCCGGACCGGCCGACGCTTGACCCCGCCCGCCGTCGCTGCCACTATCCGGTCATTCAGTATTCCACGCGCGAGGAGCCCGCACCCCATGAACAAGATTCTGGCGCAGGACGAGGTCGATGCACTGCTCCGCGGCCTTTCCGGCGGCGAGATAGAGAGCGAGACCGACATCCCCGAGGACGACTCGGGCATCGTCCCGTTCGACCTCGCCAACCAGGACCGCATCATTCGCGGTCGCATGCCGGTTCTTGAAATCGTCAACGACCGGTTCGCGCGGCTGTGCACCAACGCGCTGTCCAACACCGTGCGCAAGCGGGTGGAGCTGAACCCCATCTCCATCGACATGACCAAGTTCGGCGATTTCATGCGCTCGCTGCCGGTGCCCACCAGCATCAATATTTTCAAGATGGAGCCGTTGCGCGGCAACGCCATCATCGTGGTGGATTCACGCCTGGTCTTCGCCCTGGTGGAGAACTTCTTCGGCGGGGCGGGCAGCCAGCCCAAGATCGAAGGCCGCGAATTCACCCGCATCGAACAGGCCATCGTGGACCGGGTGATCAAGATCGCCCTGGACAACATGGAAGAATCGTGGCGTCCGGTGCACGACGTGAGCCTTGAACTGGTGCGCTCCGAGATCAACCCCCAGTTCGCGGCCATCGTGCCGCCCAGCGACGTGGTGGTGGTGATCACCTTCGAGGTGGAACTGGAGACAGCCATCGGCTCCATGGTCATCTGCCTGCCGTACGCCACCATCGAACCCATCCGCTCCAAGCTGCACGCCAGCTTCCAGACCGAACGCCTGGAAGTGGACCACGCCTGGGTTTCGCGTCTGAAGGAACGGCTGCTGGAAACCCCGGTAAGCCTCAAGATTCGCTTCGGCGAATCCAAGATCACCGGCAATCAGCTGTTGCGGTTGCAGGTGGGCGACGTGCTGCTGCTGGATACCGACACCGACGACCTGCTGGAATGCACCGTGCAAGGCGTGACCAAGTTCTGGGGCATTTCCGGCACGGTAAAGGCCAACAAGGCCTTCCAGATCATCAAGGAAGAAGAGCCGCGCTACACCTGACGCGCTGCGGGCCGATCCGGCACGTCAGGTGCAGTCCCGATTCACCACGGTCTGCCCGACCTCCCCTTTCCGCCCTTTCCGCCCTTTCCGCCTGACCCGCCTGATACCTGCGAGATTTCATATCAAAGAACGACGGCGCGCCCGAAAGGGTGCGCCGTTTTGCGTTGCAAAGCGGGGATGTGGAAGGGCAAGGCGGCGAAGCCGCTGCTAGTAGTGGACGTTCGTCAACGTCAGCCCATGCGCCGGGGCCGTGGCGGGGGCAACCTTGCGGTCGCGGGCGGCAAGGATGGCGGGTACGGCATCCGGGGGCAGCTTGCCGCGCCCAACGGCCACCAGCAGGCCCATCATGTTGCGCACCATCTGCTTGAGAAAGCCGTCGGCCTCGAAGTCCCAGGCGATGACACGCAAGTCCCGGGCCATGGCATTCACTGCATCGTCCGAACCCGCCAGTGGCTGTGCGCCCGGCAGCGCGGGCTGGACCGGGGCCTCGCCCTCGTGGCGGCGGGCCACCCTGGTCACGGTGCGTATGGTGGTGACGATGTCGGTACCGGTGTTCTGAAAGCTGGCAAAGTCATGCATGCCGTGCAGGTGCGCGGCGGCGGCATCCATGGCTTCAAGGTCCAGAGGGCCCGTGGCCCACGCAAACGGGGCCAGCCGGGGAGGCGTCCAGCGCCGTTCGGGCCACAGCCGGTAGGTGTAGGTCTTGCCGCGCGCATCGAAGCGGGCGTGAAAGTCGTCGGGCACGCGGACCACGGCGGCCACGGCGATATCGTCGGGCAGCCCGGCGTTGAAGGCGCGCTGCCAGTCCAGGTCCGCCCGATGGTCGGGCACGTCCATGTGGGCCACCTGGGCCTCGGCATGCACGCCGGAATCGGTGCGTCCCGCGCCGTGCAGGCGCACCGGTGCACCTACGATGCGCTCGGCGATGCGCTCCAGTTCGCCCTGCACGGTGCGCGGCTGGGGCCGGTCGGTACGGGCCTGAATCTGCCACCCGGCCAGCCGGGTGCCCACGTAGGAAACGGTCAGCGCGAGACGGGCCATGCGTTATTCGAGGGGCAGTTGCATGCGGGTGAGCGCCTCTGACAGCTTGGCGGCCTTTTCCGCCTGCACGAAGGTCAGGATTTCGCCCGCCTGCCTGCCGCGCATGCCCGCCAGAATCCTGACGGCGATCTTTTCGTCCAGGGTTTCCAGCACTGCCGCCGCCTGCTTGGCCTTCATGTTGGTGTACACGTCCACCAGGTGGCGCAGCTTTTCGTCCTTCATGCCCTGCGCATCCTTGAGCATGGTCTTGATGCGCGCCTCCAGGTCCTGCATCTGGGCCAACTTGGCATCCACCTGCTGTTCCAGGCTTTTCAGTTCCTGCTCGCGGCGGCTCAGGTCATCCTGCTTGCGGTTCAGGGCGTCCATGGCGGCCTGGGTGGCCTGAGAGGATTGGGCGCCGGGCTGCGCGGCGGTGGGGGTGGCGGCGCCCGAACCCATGCTCGAGGAACCCGGCAGACCGGCGGCTGCGGGCAGGGCGGAAGACGGGGCGGCCG
>NZ_VSMK01000229.1 GCF_011682075.1 Nitratidesulfovibrio liaohensis | reverse complement strand
GCCCCCGCTCCGCGCGCACGGTCCGTGCGCCCCATGCCCGCCCCCCTGCGGGGGCCCCGTGCGACGCGGGGCCCCCGCTTCCGTTTGTGGCCGTCCCCCCTCCCGCAATGCGAGGGGGACGTTGCGTCGGCCACATGGTTGTTCGCACAACCTTCTCGTGCGCAACCTGCCGCCCCTTTTCAGATTCCCGCGGCGCATGTACAGTATGGGGTAAATGGCATGGCTCCGGGCCCATGGGCACGGTTACGGCGGACGGATTCCGGCGGGCCGTTCCCCGTATGGTCCGCCTCTGGTCCGCCCTGTTCGTCGGTCCCCCGGTCCACCACAACGGCAGCACCCCGGCGCCCATGGCCCCTCACGGTCACCCCACGGTCACATATGACGCGCCTGAACACCCTGCTCGCCCACCCCGACCCCGAAGTGCGCCAACGCCTGCGCCGCCTTCTGGAGCCCGTGCCCTTCCTGCGCGTTCTGGGCGAGGCCGTGGACGGCGAGGAAGCGTGGGCCCTGCTCGACGCCCTGCCCTACGGGGTGTTCTTCACCGGCGTGGAACTGGGCGGCGAAACATCGGGCCTGGAACTGGCCCGCCGCCTGCTGGGCCGCCGTGACCGTCCGGCGCTGGTGTTCATAGCCGGTGACGAAAAGCTGGCCTTCGAGGCCTTCGACCTGGACGCCACCGACTACCTCATCTTTCCCTGCCCGGACGAGCGGTTCCAGCGCACCGTGGGACGGCTGGACCAGTTCCGCGCCAACTTCCGGCTGGCCCCGGAACCGGCGGCCCGCTGGCGCGAACCCCACCAGGCCCAGCAGCCGCAGCAACCGCAGGCTGACCAGCCCGCGCAGTCTGCACCACAGCCTGCGGGCGGCCCCTCACAATCCCAGCCCCCTCCTGCTCCAGTTGCCCCCTCCGCCGTTCGCGCGGCCATCGCTTCCGGCGACATCGAACCCCTGGGCGAATGGCAGGACGGCTGGCACGAGGAATGGCGTGATGACGGGCATACCCCCGGAAGTCCGGAAGACGGCCCCCCGGTGCAGACCCTGCAACTGGCGCTGGGCGACGAGGAGCAGGACAGCTTTCTTTCGGCACTGGGGTCCGCCTGGGATTACACCAGCCGCTTCCGCCCGGTGGAAATCGGCAAGCTGGCCATCACCCAGGACGGCACCACCATTCTGGTGCCGTACAACGAAATCGTCTTCGTGGAAGCCTACGAGGACTACAGCTATGTGCACACCTCCACCGACAAGTACCTGACCTCGTACCGGCTGAAGGTGCTGGAAGGCAGGCTGCGCCCGCACCGGTTCTTCCGCGTGCACCGCAAGTACTTGGTGAACCTGGACATGGTGACGGAAATCGCATCGGTGCCGGGCGGCAACTGCATGCTGCGCACCATGGGTCGTACCCGCATCGAACTGCCCATCAGCCGCAGGCGGCTGGGCGAACTGAAAGAGATACTGGGGCTTTAGCCATGCCGCGCCGCAAACTTCCCGCACAGCCTCCCGCAGCGCCGGGCACCCCGGCCCACGCCGCACCCGGCACTGGCCCCGACATGCTGCCCGACGTTGCCCCCCCCGGCGCGTCTGGCGTATCTGGCACGTCTGGCGTGCCTGGCGAACATGCGGGGGGCAACGCTGCCCCCAGCGCGCCCAATGCACATGGCGATGGCACCCCGCCTTCGGCCACTATGCCTCCCCTGCCCGACCTGCCCGCCCCTCCCGTGCGCGACCTGCCCTTCACCGGCGGCACCATTGATGCCCTGCTGCGCGAGGAACGCGTGTTCCGCCCCCTGCCGCAGGTGGTGGCCGGGGCCGTGGTCAACCCGCAGGACGTGGCCCGCGCCCGCGCCCGCGCTGCCGCCGACCCCGACGGCTACTGGGAAGAGGCGGCGGAAGAACTGGAATGGTTCCGCCGCTGGGACGCGGTGCACGACGGCAGCAACGCCCCCTTCCACCGCTGGTTCACCGGCGCGCGCTGCAACATCGTGCACAACGCGCTGGACCGGCACATCGAAACCGGCACCAAGAACCGCCTGGCCCTGATCTGGGAAGGCGAATCGGGCGACACGCGCAGCTTCACCTACTACCAGCTGTACCGCGAGGTGAACCGCCTGGCCAACGCACTGCGCGGCCTGGGCGTGGGCAAGGGCGACCGGGTGATCATCTACATGCCGCCCCTGCCGGAAACGGTGTTCGCCATGCTGGCCGCCGCCAAGATCGGCGCGGTGCACTCCACGGTGTTCGGCGGCTTTTCCGCCCGTTCGCTGCGCGACCGCATGGAGGACGCCCGCCCCGCCGTCATCGTCACGGTGGATGGCTTCTACCGCAATGGCCGGGTCATCCCGCTGAAACCCATCGCCGACGAAGCGGTGGCCACCCTGCCGCCCGACCTTGCCGCGGGGGTGCGCCACATGGTGGTGGTGCACCGCGCCCACATGGAAACGCCCATGACCGAAGGCCGCGACATCTGGTACCACGATGCCGTGCGCGGCCAGCACCACGAGGCGCTTACCGAGATCATGGACAGCACCGACCCGCTGTTCCTGCTGTACACATCCGGCACCACGGGCAAACCCAAGGGGCATGTGCATGCCCACGGGGGCTACATGGTGGGGGTGCACCGCACCATGCGCTGGGTGTTCGACGTGAAGCCCACGGACATCTTCTGGTGCACGGCGGAGCCGGGGTGGATCACCGGGCACAGTTACGTGGTCTACGGGCCGCTCATGGCGGGCACCACCACGGTGCTGTACGAAGGGCACCCCCTGTACCCGGAACCGGGCCGGGTGTGGTCCATGGTGGAGCGGCTGGGCGTGACCATCCTGTACACCGCCCCCACCCTGGTGCGCATGCTGATGCGCCACGGCGCCCAGCACGTGGCCCGGCACGACCTGACCACCCTGCGCCTGCTGGCCACGGTGGGCGAACCCATCAGCCCGGAGGCGTGGTTGTGGTTCCACCGTCATGTGGGGCGCGGGCGCTGCCCGGTGCTGGACACCTGGTGGCAGACGGAAACAGGCATGATCATGCTCAGCCCCCTGCCCGTGTCCCTGCTGAAGCCCGGTTCGGTCACCCGTCCGCTGCCCGGCATAGAGGCGGATGTGGTGGACGAGCACGGCCAGCCCGTGGGGCCGGGGCGCGGCGGCCTGCTGGTGCTGCAACGCCCCTGGCCCGCCATGTCCAGCGGCGTGTACAACGACGACGAAAGCTACCGCCGCCTGTACTGGGAACGCTTTCCCGGCTGGTACTGCACCGGCGACGTGGCCCGCCGCGACGAGGACGGCTATTTCTGGATCCAGGGCCGGGCCGACGACGTACTGCTCATTGCCGGGCACCGCATCGGCACGGCGGAGATGGAAGCGGCGCTGGCCTCGCACCCCTCGGTGGCGGAATGCGCGGTCATCGGCGTGCCCGACGCCCTGCGCGGCGAGGTGGCCAAAGCCTTCGTGGTGCTGGTGGACGACCACCCACCGCTGGGCACCATGGTCAATGCCGACGACCTGGCGACGGAACTGGTGGAACATGTGCGGCGCGAACTGGGCCCGGTGGCGGTGATCCGCGAGGTATCCTTCCGCGAGGGGCTGCCCCGCAACCGCAGCGGCAAGATCATGCGCCGGGTGCTGCGCAGCGAGGAACTGGGCCGGGATACGGGGGATTTGTCCACGCTCGAAGATGGGTACGTATAGCCGACGACAGCGCGGGTGGGATGTGCCCCGGCGCGCGCAGGCTTCATCTGCTACCAATCCCACTTTCGCTTCGACCTTGCGCCCCCCTTGCCGCGCAATCCCCCAGTCGATACCCGGCCTTTGTCGCCGCCCGAGACCCGGGGAATCGCGCAACGTGCCAAACCCGCATCAACCGCCATCTCTAGAAAAATCACGCCAAAGTCTAAAGTTTTTCGAACAGGTTTTGCCTGCCAGAAAAACCAGTCTACAGTTTCCAGACATCGGACATGCGACACCCTCACATCCGAAAAGCGAACGCCGCCCCGGCACATGGCCGGGGCGGCGTTCGGTTCATTACATGGATGCCGGAGGGCGAAAGGATGTGTCGGGCAACGGTACCGAGCGCGCTTGAAGAACAGGTAGTGCAAGACGGGACCTGCCTGCGTCGGGATTAGCCTTCCACCTGTCCTCGCCGCACCTTCAGGATGCGGCCCGCCAGCGGCTCCAGCCAGTCGCGGTCGTGCGAGACCACGATGACCGTGGTGCCGCGCCCGGCCACGGCGCGGGCGGCATCGGCGATGCGCG
>NZ_VSMK01000228.1 GCF_011682075.1 Nitratidesulfovibrio liaohensis | reverse complement strand
CGCCCCGGCGCCTGGCACATGGCCGATGCCGCGCCCGCCGGGGGGGGCGAAGAGCGGCGCCTGATCCGCCAGCCCTCGCACGGGGCCGACCTGTGGCTGGAACTGGCCCTGAAACGCCATGACATCGGCGGCATGCAGTATGTCTCGTGCATCGCGCGCGACGTGTCGGAACGGCTGCGCGCCGAAGAGGAACTGCGCGAGAGCGAACGAAAGTACCGCGCGCTGTTCGAAGCGGCCAACGATGCCATCTTCCTGATCCGCGACGGCCTTGTACGCGACGCCAACCGCAGGGCCTGCGAACTGTTCGGCAGGCCCCTGGACCAGTTGACCTCCATGGCTCCGCGCGACCTTTCGCCGCCCGAGCAGCCCCGCGCCGGGGCCACCCACCTGGCCGAAGGCATGCACCTGGCTGCCGCCCTGGCCGGGGAGCCGCAATTCTTCGAATGGACGCATCTGCGCGCGGACGGCACCCCCTTCGACTGCGAGATTTCCCTCAGCCGCTTCACCCTGAGGGGTGAACCGTGGCTCATCGCCATCATCCGCGACGTGACCGAACAGAAGAAGCTGCGCGAAATCATGGTCCAGACGGAAAAGATGATGTCCGTGGGGGGCGTGGCCGCCGGCATGGCGCACGAGATCAACAACCCCCTTTCGGCCATCGCCCAGTCGGCGCAGAACCTGCAACGCCGCCTTTCCCCGGGCGTGGCCGACAACGAGGCGGCGGCCCTGATGGCTGGCGTGGATCTGGAGCACGTGCAACACTATTTCGAGTTGCGGGGGCTTGCCCGACTGGTTACCGGCATCCGCGAGGCCTGCGCTCGTGCGGCGGACATCGTGCGGCACATGCTGGACTTTGCCCGGCGCAGCGACGCGGAGCGAGTCGAATGCGACCTTGCGGTGCTGCTGGACCGGGCCGTGGAACTGGCAAAAAACGATTACGACCTCAAGAAACGCCACGATTTCCGCAACATCCGCATCATCCGCGAGTACGCGCCCGGCACACCCATGGTGGAATGCGTCGCCACCGAAATCGAGCAGGTGCTGTTCAACCTGCTGAAGAACGCCTCGCAAGCCATTTCGCAAAAGACCTACCCGCCGGGCGAGACGCCGCGCATCACCTTGCGCGTAGGCAAACGGTGCGGCGCGCCGGGCCTGCCCGGCGGCATCGGCGGCACAGGTGGTGTTCGGGGGATGGGGAGGATCGGTGCCCTTGGCGAAACCGGTGCAACGGACACCAGGACAGCCGACACGGAACACGTGTGCGTGCAGGTGGAGGACAACGGACCGGGCATGGACGAGCGGAGGCGGGTGCGGGTGTTCGAACCGTTCTACACCACCAAACCGCCGGGCGAAGGCACGGGGCTTGGTCTTTCGGTTTCGTACTTCATCATCAGCCGCAACCATGGCGGGCACATCATGGTGGAATCGCAGCCGGGGCTGTGGTGCCGTTTCACGGTGCTGCTGCCCGCCGTACGGCGCGACGCGTAGCCCCGCACGCCGGCTGCAGTCATGCGTACGCCGGGCCAGCCCGACCCGACGTATCTGGCTGACCTGGCTACTCTACCCTACCTTGCTGCTCTGGCTGGCCTGCCGTCCTCGGCTGGCTGACCTCACCCACCCCGCATGTCTGGCGCATGCGACCGGGTTGGTCTGCATGACCGGGTGGCAGTCCGCATGTGCTGCGGTACCCCGCCAGAAGCAGAAACCCCGCAGTCTGCACCACCACGGCGGGCGGCCCCACCACGAAGGCCCCATAGGCCACGAACTTCCAGATGAATACCGAGGACAGGGCATCCAGTCCCCCGGATATCGCCCCCACGCCCCGCACCAGGGCGAACACGCCCGAAACCAGACTGCTGCCCACCACCAGCAGGGCGGGCCAGGGGCTGCCCGTGCGATAGGCCCGCCAGGCCACCACTACAAGGTCGCAGTGCACCGCCAGTATGTGCACGCTGAACACCAGCACCCGTACGGGCACGCTGAAGCGCACCCAGGTGAACCACGAGGCGAGGCATGCCAGCGACACCAGCAGCAGACCAAAGGCACGCCACGGCACCCGCAAATCCAGAAACTGCCGTTGCCCTGCCGCCATCAGCACACCGCCCCCCACGAGGCACAGGTTGGCCCCGAGTATCGAAAGGGCATAGGGCCACGAACGCTGCATGAGCATCAGGAAGACACCCAGGGACAGCGCCCCGCCCCCAGCGGCCCAGGTGAGCACGCCGGGGTACCGGCGCATGCCCAGGGCGAAGGCAAGAACGGCAAGGGAACACAGCGCCAGATCCACCATGAGCACCAGAGCCCAGGCATAGGCCTGCGGATGTTGCATCGTTCCCTCCGGAACGAATTCGCCGCGCACGGCGAAGAAGGCGCCGAACGCCCGTCAGTCGGCAGTGCCACCTGTCGTGATGAGGTATGGCAGCGAATGGCGACAGTGATGACAATGGCAACAGTCGTCAGGGGCGCAGCCCGCGTGCCCCCGCACGCGGGCTATGGCATAAAACGGGCCGGGTGCGCCTGCACACGGTCTGGGGCCGCATGCAGACCGCGTGCGGAAGCACGCGGCGGGCATCAGAGTGTCTCGTCTCCGTCAGCCAGGGCCTGCAAATAGTCACGATCAACAATGGTCACCTCGCGCCCGTCCACGGAAACGGCTCCACGTTCGGCCAGCTTTCCGAGGCAGCGCGAAAGCGTCTCGCGCGCGGTGCCCAGCATGCCCGCCAGCACCCCCTTGGCCATGTCAAGCCGAAAGGTGTCGGCATCGCCCTTCAGTTCGCTGGCGTGCAGCAGGTAGGCGGCAAGGCGCTGCGGGGTTTCGTGCAGGGTCAGCGACTCCACCTTGGTGGTGAACACGCGCAGCTTGCGCGACAGCGCGGCCAGCATGTTCATGGCCAGGGTGGGGTCGCGGGTGATGCGGTCCACCAGTCCCTTGCGCGGCAGAAACAGCACGCGGGCGTTCTCCACGGCCATGGCGTGGGCGGGAAAGGTGCCGCCCTGGAACACCGCCACCTCGCCAAAGGTTTCGCCGGGGCCCATCACGTGCATCACGGCCTCGCGCCCGTCGGGCGCGGTCTTGAATATCTTCACGCGGCCTTCGGCCACCACGTAGAAGCCCTCTGCCGGGGAGGACTCGAAAAAAATCATCTGGCCCTTGTCCACGCGGCGGTCCACCACGATGCCCGCAAGGCCTTCCAACTGTGCGTCGGAAAGCCCGTCGAAAAGAGGCAGGCGTTCGATGATGCGGCGGTTCTGCTGGGTCACTGGCGTACCTCTGGATATGGCCGGGCGATGTCTGCCCTGTAGGCACAGCATAGGCCACCTCGGCCCTGGGGGCAAGAACGGGCACCGCGCACGGCGGGGCCACCCCGCGCATCCCAGTTGCGACGCGAGGCGGGGTGCGATAAGCGGTGAATGACCACGGGCGCCCGCGCCCCATCCACAGGAGACGATTCGATGAAATACGGCAGCAAGGTGGCGGCCCGCGTAGAGGAACTGCTGCGCGAGCAGTTGGAGGAACTGGGCGAAAACCCGGGCGCCATCGACGCCCACGAGATCGCGGCGCACATGCGCTGCGAGATATGGTCCGACGACACCATGATCTACATCTGGAAGGAAACCCCCATCCTGCGCGTGTCCTCCGAACAGCACGACGACGGCAGCGTGACCTGGCGCATGTTCACCCGCGACGACGAGGGCGACGGCTTTGCCGCCGACCCGGCGGGCAGCCTGACCCGCGACGACGGCCCGCTGCTGGACATGTCCTACCGCACCGCCGGGGGCATGGATGACGACGAGGACGATGACGACGACCTCGATGAAGACATTCTGTCCGCCCTGCTGGACGACGAGGATTCCGGCAACGACGACCTCGGGGACGATGAAGACGAGGACGACGAGGATGGCAACGGCGGCAGTGACGAACGCCGCAACGGCGGTTACCCGGTGCAGTAGCCCACGGACAGAATGGCCGGGGTAGAAACGAACCGACCGCAATCGGAAAAACCTGTCGGGATCGGACGGCAACATGAAGGGGACGCCACATGGCGTCCCCTTTTGCGCGAGTCTTCGCACGCCGCGTTGCGGCAATGCTGCGCTCAGCGCCGGATATGGTGCGTGAACTTGCTGCGTAACCGTCCAGACAACCCCACCTTTTCAGGCGAGCGGTCATCAAGTAGACATCAGTGAACTGGCTTAGACCGGGTTGTTCTTTGACATGCCTTGCGGCAGCAGGGCCTTGAGGTCGTCCTGGCTG
>NZ_VSMK01000227.1 GCF_011682075.1 Nitratidesulfovibrio liaohensis | reverse complement strand
CAAGCATCGCCCTGCGGGGCGTCTGACGTGATGGCCGCGCGGATGGCGGGCCAGGCGGCGGCCTCGCAACTGAGCACGGCAGTGTTGCCCAGCACCCGGTACGCCAGCACGCCGGGCAGGGCTGCCCAGTGCGGCGGGGGCGTTGCCGCCGCCACGATGCAGCGGGTTACCCGCTCCTGACGCAGGGTTGGTTCCAGCACTTCGGGTGCGGCCAGCGAAAGTTCACGGGCCAGCCAGCCCACGGGGCCGTCGGGGTTGGCGTCCAGCGAGGTGTGCGCGGCGTACAGCCACGCACCGCGCGCCAATACGGCAGCGGCCACGGCGTGGTGATCGTCCAGCGTGTCCAGCGCGCGGGGCGTCATGGACAGCGGATGGTGGGAAAGGATCACGTCGGCGCCCAGGTCCAGGGCTGCGACGACGGCGGCGGGGGTGGGGTCGAGGCAGACGGCGAGGGCCGTTGCCTCCGCGTCGTGCCCGGCCACCTGGATGCCCGACCTGTCCCACTGTGCGGCGGATGCCGGAAGTGCTGTTTTTTCGATAACGCTAATTATTTCAGAGCGTTTCATGCAAATTTCCCAAGCAAAGAGGGTGCTTCGCCGGATTTGCGCGGCGCAAGCACCCTCGAAGCGGCAAGGCGTGGTTCCGGAATTGGTGCTGCTCCAATGTCCGCGTTCCTGTCCCGTTGCTCTGTTGCACGGCAGGGGGCACTGGCGGTGCCCGGTGCCGGGGCGGCGCAAGCGCCTGCCCGGGAAAATTTGGTGGGCCTAGCGTGACTCGAACACGCAACAAACCGGTTATGAGCCGGGGGCTCTGCCAATTGAGCTATAGGCCCGCACGTAACCGGAGCGGCCCGGCACCATGCCCGGAATGCTGACCGGTGAGCCGACTCTGATACGCCTGGGCGTTGCGGCTGTCAAGCAGGCCACACCCCGCCCCTGGTCCTACCCCCGGCAATCTCCGGCCTTCTTCACACCGCCCTCTTCATTTCGCCTTTTTCAGCCCGCACTGTTCCTTGGCATAGGCAATGGCCGAACGGGCTGCCTTGGCGCCTTCGCCCACGGCCACGCCGATCTGCAGAAAGCCGCCGGTGCAGTCGCCCGCCGCGAAGATGCCGGGGATGTTGGTGCACTGCTCGCCGTCGGCCACCAGGAACACGCCCTTGCGCTCCACGCCCAGGGAATAGGCGAAGTCGAGGGACGATGCCTCTCCCATGGCCACGAACAGACCGTCGGCAACCGCTTCCGTACCGTCGGCGAACACAACGCGCTCAAGGCCGTTGTCACCGGCCAGCCGCGTGATCTTGCGGGTGTCGATGGTGATGCCCGCATCGGCCAGGCGCTGTTCGAAACCTGAATTGAGCGCGGGGGCCT
This sequence comes from Nitratidesulfovibrio liaohensis, assembly GCF_011682075.1. Lineage (GTDB taxonomy): Bacteria > Desulfobacterota > Desulfovibrionia > Desulfovibrionales > Desulfovibrionaceae > Cupidesulfovibrio > Cupidesulfovibrio liaohensis. The sequence continues at coordinate 2,897 of NZ_VSMK01000227.1, read as the reverse complement.
TGCCCTGGGTGCAGATGGACACGTGCGGGGTGTACTGGGTCAGCTCCAGTGCCTGGTTGGCCGCGAAGATGCCTTCGCCCAGCACCAGCACCTGCTTGCCGCGATAGAAGAACCCGTCGCAACTCACGCAGTAGGACACGCCCTTGCCCTCGTAGTCGCCCAGGTTGTCGATGCCGGGGCGTACGCGGGCAACCCCGGTGGCCAGCACCACGGCGCAGGCGTCGTACGTGCCCTTGTCGGTCTTGACGTGGAAGCCGCCCGCATCGCCGTGGTGCACGGCCAGCACGCGTTCCTCGCGCAGTTGCGCGCCGAAGCGTTCGGCCTGCCTGCGGCCACGTTCGATGAGGTCGCGCCCGGAGATGGTTTCGTCGAAACCGAAATAGTTGTCGATGTCGTACTCTCCCGCCACCTTGGGGGTGCTGCCCAGCACCAGCGTGGGAATGCCAGCGCGGGCGGTGTAGATGGCGGCGGAAAGCCCGGCGGGGCCGGAGCCGATGATCACCAGTGGGGCGTTGGCGGAAGCGGACGTGGATTCGGACATGGGCATCTCCGTAGGGAAAGACGCTGGCGGCGGGGCCGCGCGCCTGTTGCGTGTTTCCGGCAGGGCGTGTCGGGCGGCGGGGGCCGCCCGCGCATGGCGCGCCGAACCAGAAAGTAGGCAGTCCGAAGTGGCTGGCAAGGGGGGCGGCGGTGACACGTTCCCCCGGCGCGTCCCCCGCATGCGGCCCGAAAAGTTACAGACCTAATTGTGCCAGCAGGTCGTCCACGTTTTCCTGCGAGGTACCGCGTTGCGGCCCCTTGAGTTCGGACACTACCTGACGGGTTTCCGCCTCGATCTGCGAAAGGTCCTTTTCCGGGGCTTCCTCACGCGCGCGTATCAGCAGGCCGGTGGAGAGGTACAGTTCCACCACGGTGCTTTCGATGGTGCGCAGGGCCGCGATGATTTTCTTGATGCGCTGGCCGGTCAGGTCCTGGAAGCCGAGGGTGGTCAGGATTTCCACAAGCCCCTCGCCCAGCTCGGCGTTGATATGCACCAGGCGTTCAAGGGCGCGTTCCACGCCCGCTCCGGCACGGACGGCCTCGATCAGTACGGCTGCTTCCTTCTGGCGTTCGATCTGTACCTCGACCACGTCCATGATCGATTCGGTGGCCTCTTGCGTGGTGACCAGAATTTCGTCCAGTTGGCGCGAAGCCTCGTTGAACAAGCGGTCGGCGTCCTCGCGCTGCACGGGGAGCGTGCCTTCCTGGGCTTCCTGCGAGCCGGGCTTCGCGGCGGTGGAGATTTCGCGGTAGATGGTTTGCAGGCCCCCGCGCATGTCGTCGCTGATGCGGCGGTAGAATTCGCTTTCCACCAGTGCTCGGGTGAGATTGGTGGTGAGTTCCCGCTCGATGGTGGCTGCGAGCACGTCGCGGATGTTCACGACGAGGGTGTTCGTCACGCTTTCCATCACGTTGTCGAGCAGTTCTTCCTGCGTGACCATTGTGCGCTCCTGCTGGTGGTGTGTGCGCCATGCCGTGCGGCCGTGCGGGTGGCGTGCCCCGTGGGGGCTGGTCCGGGTTTGCCGGATATGGGTCTGCCGGATATGGGGCTGTGCCTGGGGTCGGATGCGAGACGGTGCCCGATGCCTGTCGGGACCGCATGCGAGCCGGGCCGGATGAACTCCGAACTGGCTACGCGTCGGGCCGGGCAGAATCGGAAGTCCGATCCCAGGACGGAAGTCCGCATTGGCGAACCTAGCAGATAGTCAACCGTGGGAAAAGCGGAAATCGGCGGAGGAGTCAGCCTTCCGCCGCGCGCGTAAAAGGTGCACAGCGGCGGCGTCAACAGGAAGGCGGGGCGTGCGCGGAACATGTCGCGCACGCCCCGCCGGGGTGTGTCAGCATAAGGCAGTCGTGGTCAGGGCCGTGTCGGCACGCTCTGTACGGGCAGTGCCGGAGCCGCGTCGGCCTACAGGCCGCCGTTCTCCACTTCCACGTTCATGGCCCCCACGGGGCACACGCGCGTGCACAGGCCGCAGGCGGTGCAGCGGTCCTTGTCGAACACCACCACCCGCGCCTCGATGTCCATGGCCAGGGCCGAGGTGGGGCAGATGGCGGTGCACATGCCGCAGTGCATGCAGCTGTCCTCGTCGCGCGAGATGCGCTGCGAGACGTCGGTAACGGTCACGTCCTGCTCGCGCAGGTAGGCGATGCCCTTCAGACAGTTGTCTTCGCCCCCGGAAATCTCCAGGGTCAGGTAGCCTTCCTTGCGCGGTGTGATCTGGGCCTTGAGAATGTTGACGGTAAGGTCATACCTGCGCACCAGGTCGCTCACGATGGGCTTGCCCGAAATTTCGGGCGGGAACGTGAGATGGATGTTCTTGCGGTAGGCCTTGGTCTGTTGTTCGGTCATGCTGTTTCCGGGCCGGAGCACCGGGTACTCGGATTATTTGTTCTCGCTCAGGAACTTCTTGGCGCGCTGCGCTTCGGGCGAATCGGGCAGCTTCTTGATCAGCTCCTCCAGTCGCACCTTGCCGGCGTCCTTCTTGCCGAGCTTGTAGAAGCAGATGCCCTGCTTGAGCAGCGACGAGGCGTACTTGGGGCTCTTGGGGTACTTGGAGATGACCTGTTCGTACGCCAGCGCCGAGCGGGCGAAGTCCTGCTGCTGGAAGTTGGCCTCACCCTGCCAGAACCATGCGTTGCTGGTCAGCTTGTGGTCCCCGAAGGTGTTGGTGAAATCGGTGAACGCCTTCACGGAATCCTTGTAGCGCCGCTCGTTGAACGCCGTCATGCCCTGGTCGTACAGTGCCTGGGCCGTGTCTACAGCGGCGGCGGCAGGCTTGGCGGCGGGTGCGGCGGCCGCCTTGGCGGGTTCCGCGCTGGTCACGGCCATGGTGCCGCTTTGCGCCGGGGGCACC
>NZ_VSMK01000226.1 GCF_011682075.1 Nitratidesulfovibrio liaohensis | reverse complement strand
GACGTGCTGCGTCAGGCGCTGCTTGCCCTGCCCGTGGGCGCGGCGGGCGAGCGCAAGCGCGAGGACCTGCTGCCGCCCGACTTTCGCGAGCAGGTGGGGGCGTTTGCCCCGGTCATTGCCGAGCGCAACGGCGACAGGGCCGTGGTGTCGGTGCCCGTGAAGAACGAGGCGCTGGAGACCACCCTCGACCTGCGGGTGGAGATGATCGACGGCAAGGACGGCTGGAAGGTGACCGGCCTGGTGGACCCGGATGGCCAACTGGCCGCGCACGCCGCCGCGCTGGAACGCATACGCGCCCGCGAACGTGCGGCGGCTGCGGAGGAAAACGCCCGCATTGCCGAACGGCTGGCAGGGTTGGTGCGCCTGGACCGCACCCTGGTGGGCATAGACACCCTGTCCGGGGGGCGCAACTTCAAGACGCTGGTGATACAGGTGACCGGGGCCAACCAGAGCACGCAGACCCTGGGCCGTGTGGTGGTGGACTGTGCGGTGCGGGACGAGGCCGGGCGGGTGCTGCGCACCCTGAAGCTGGTGCGCGGCATGCAGATTCGACCAGGCGAGGCGTTTGCCGAATCGTGGGTCATCGATCTCGACGAGGCGGAACCGAAGGATGTCCCGCTGCTGAACGCGGAGCGGCTGACCGGGCAATCCACGGTGCGCTCGGTGGTGTTGGCCACGGGCGAGTCCATCGTCATCAAGGGAGAATAGGGGAGTAAAGACGAACGGCGGTGTGCCGGCACGGATGGAGTAAGCGGACAGGGGAACAGCGCGGCAGGGCGACCGGGGGTGCGGTCCGCAGTGCACGGCGTCAGCGTTGGCCTCTGTCACGCGGGTTGCCCCGCCGGACGTTGATTTCTTCGTTCGTTCCAGAGTTATGCTGTCATGCGGGGCGGGGGCGCAAAGCCTGCCGCCCCTTTTCGTTGCCTGCGCGTCATTTTTTGCCCTCGTCCACATGCTCGACGTAGCCCACGCCTTCCATGCCGGGGGCGTCGCGCCAGGGCAGGTCTTCCGCCCGCGCGGGCGGTGTCCAGCCGGGATAGATGGCGGGCAGCCTGTCCCGCATGACGGTGAACAGGTAGTCCCGCGCGGCGGTGCCGTAGTACGTGGTGAAGTTCAGGACATCGTCTGGGGGCGAATAGGAAATACTGAGTACTCTGACGTCAAGAGGACCAGTGGGCTGCGGGTTGAGCACCAGCAAGAAGCAACCGAGATCCACGTTTTGTTTGTACAGCAGGATGCGACATCCGAAGAGCCAGTCGCGTGTTCCGTTGCCGTCCCAGTCGAGTGAGCCAAGGTGGTCGATCGTCAGGCTTACTTGCGGGTTATGACCCAGCGGTTTGTCTTCGATCAATAAAAGGTAGGGTTCCTTGGCTTCGTACGGGATACCTAAGGAAGTAAAGGTTGTTTTGTCCTTTACCGCCGGCAGAAACATTGAAGGAAACGTTGTGTGGTCAGCGCGTTCGTAAAAATCACGGGCAAAGGACCGTGGGCTGTATTCCCCGGCAGGGATAACCTCGGCTTTGGGATAATTGCCCTTAGCATCGATGACGACCGCCCGAAGGAGTATCCCGCGATCTATTTTTGTGATGCGCCGAAATATATCAGGCTCCGGAGCCACCACGGGTACCCGCTGCATGGCGGGCAGCGGTTCGGCATGCACAGGAAGCCACGCCCCAAGGCAGACCAGCCACAGGGCGAGCGCCAGCATGGAGAGCAGCCAGCGGTGGAAACGGGTGGGCCGTGTGGTCCCCCGGAATGTGGTGTGCAGGAAGCTTGCGGGGTGCGTCATTATTTGTCCTCGTCCACATGCTCGACGTAGCCCACGCCTTCCATGCCGGGGGCATCGCGCCAGGGCAGGTCTTCCGCCCGCGCGGGCGGTGTCCAGCCGGGATAGATGGCGGGCAGCCTGTCCCGCATGACGGTGAACAGGTATTCCCGCGCGGCGGTGCCGAAATAGTTGATGTATTTTGACGTATCGTTGGATGGCCAGTAGGTGACACGCAGAAGCCGGACATCAAGCGGCCCGGTGGGTTGCGGGTTGAGCACCAGCAGGAAGGAACCCAGATCCACGTTCTGTTTGTACAGCAGGATGCGGCATCCGAAGAGCCAATCGCGTGTTCCGTTCCCGTCCCAGTCGAACGAGGCCATCTGGAATATGGTCAGGCTGACTTGTGCCTGGCCTAGTGGTTTGTCTCTGATGAGTAACGTGTGGGGTTCTTCAGCTTCGTAACGAATGCCCAGGGCGGCAAATGTGGATTTACCCATTGCCACAGGCAGAAATGCGGACGGGAAGGCTGTGAGGTCGGCGCGTTTAAACAATTCGCGGGCAAAGGACTGCGGTGCATACTCACCCGCAGGAATTGCGTCCGCCACTGGGTAGTGCCCTTGCGCATCGACGATGCCGGGGCGTTGCAGCCATTGCAGGTTGCCCTGCACGAACCCCCTGAAAATATCCGGTTCCGGTGCCACTACGGGCACTCGCTGCATGGCGGGCAGCGGTTCGGCATGCGCTGGGCGCCATGCCCCAAGGCAGGCCAGCCACAGGGCGAGCGCCAGCAGCATGGGTAGCGCGCGACGGGGACGGGGGGGCCGTGCTGCCCATCGGAAGACGATGTGCAAGAGAGATGCGGGGTGCGTCATTTTTTGCCCTCGTCCACATGTTCGACGTAGCCCACGCCTTCCATGCCGGGGGCATCGCGCCAGGGCAGGTCTTCCGCCCGTGCGGGCGGGGTCCAGCCGGGATAGATGGCGGGCAGTTTGTCCCGCATGATGGTGAACAGGTAGTCCCGCGCGGCGGTGCCGAAATAGGTTGTTACCTTGTGGATGTTGTCTGGCTGCCGGTAGGAGACGCGAGCCAGCCGGACATCAAGCGGCCCGGTGGGTTTGGGGTTGAGCACCAGCAGGAAGGATCCCAGGCTCAGGTATGGCTTATAGAACAGGATGCGGCACCCGAAGAGCCAGTCCCGGACGCCGTTGCCATCCCAGTCCAGCGAGGCCATGAGGGGGATGGTCAGGCTAACTTGCGGATTGTGACCAAATGGCTTGTCCTCCACGAGCAAGGTATCGGGCTCTTCGGCCTCATAACGAATGCCTAGGTCGGCAAGGGTTGGCTTGCCCGACGCCACGGGCAGGAACGCGGACGGAAAGGCAGTGAGATCGGCGCGTTCGAACAGTTCGCGCGCAAAGGACTGCGGTGCATACTCACCCGCAGGAATTGCGTCCGCCACTGGGTAGTGCCCTTGCGCATCGACGATGCCGGGGCGTTGCAGCCATTGCAGATTTTCCTGCACGAATCCTTTGAAAATATGCGGCTCCGGAGCCACCACGGGCAGCCGCTGCATGGCGGGCAGCGGTTCGGCATGCGCCGGGCGCCATGCCCCAAGGCAGGCCAGCCACAGGGCGAGCGCCAGCATGGAGAGCAGCCAGCGGTGGAAACGGGTGGGCCGTGTGGTCCCCCGGAATGTGGTGTGCAGGAAGCTTGCGGGGTGCGTCATTTTTTGCCCTCGTTCACATGCTCGACGTAGCCCACGCCTTCCATGCCGGGGGCGTCGCGCCAGGGCAGGTCTTCCGCCCGCGCGGGCGGTGTCCAGCCGGGATAGATGGCGGGCAGCCTGTCCCGCATGACGGTGAACAGGTAGTCCCGCGCGGCTGTGCCGAAATAGTTGATGTATTTTGACGTATCGTTGGATGGCCAGTAGGTGACACGCAGAAGCCGGACATCAAGCGGCCCGGTGGGTTGCGGGTTGAGCACCAGCAGGAAGGAACCCAGATCCACGTTCTGTTTGTACAGCAGGATGCGGCATCCGAAGAGCCAATCGCGTGTTCCGTTCCCGTCCCAGTCCAGCGAGGCCATCTGGAATATGGTCAGGCTGACTTGTGCCTGGCCTAGTGGTTTGTCTTCAATGAAGAGAAGATGGGGTTCTTCAGCTTGGTAGCGAATACCTATGGCAGGAAAGGTGGTCCGGCCTGAGGACATGGCGGGCAGGAACGCGGATGGAAAGGCCGTGAGGTCGGCGCGTTCGAACAGTTCGCGCGCAAAGGACTGCGGTGCATACTCACCCGCAGGAATTGCGTTGGCCACTGGGTAGTGCCCTTGCGCATCGACGATGCCGGGGCGTTGCAGCCATTGCAGATTTTCCTGCACGAATCCTTTGAAAATATGCGGTTCCGGAGCCACAACGGGCAGCCGCTGCATGGCGGGCAGCGGTTCGGCATGCGCCGGGCGCCATGCCCCAAGGCAGGTCAGCCACAGGGCGAGCGCCAGCAGCATGGGCCGCGTGCGGCGAGGCCGGGGGGGCC
>NZ_VSMK01000225.1 GCF_011682075.1 Nitratidesulfovibrio liaohensis | reverse complement strand
GCCCGGTGCGCATGGCCGACCTGCTGGGCGAGGCCCTGCGCCTGCTGGCCGACCGCGCCGCCGACCTGGGGGTGGCGGTGCGGCTGGACGTGCCGCCGGACACGCCCCTGCTGGTGGCTCCGCCCGTGGAACTGAGGCAGGTGTTCGTGCACGTGGCGGAAAACGCGCTGGACGCGGTGGAATACGCCCAGCCCCCGGTGGCGCAGCGCGAGCTTGCCGTTACCGTACGGGTGGAGTTTCCGTCTTCCGCAAGTTCCGCCCCCCCGGAAAGCGCCACGCCCGTGTCTCCCCCATCTGGCTCGTCCCCCTCGGCCTCCGCATCCCCCTTGTCCTCCTCACCCCCCGCATCCTCCGCATTCGGCACATCGGGCGGCGAGATGTGCATCGCCTTTCACGACACGGGCCACGGCATCGCGTCCGAAGTGCTGCCCCACGTGTTCGAGCCGTTCTTTTCCACCCGGCCCGTGGGACGCGGCATGGGGCTTGGCCTGTCCGTGGCCGTGGGCGTCATCACCGCCCTTGGCGGGTTCATCGACATCGACAGCCAGCCCGGCGACACCACGGTGACCCTGCGCCTGCCCCTGCCGGAAACTCCGGCGGAGGCGGCCCCGCCCACCTGTCAGGGCTAGGCCGGTCACCTGTTCCCGCCCCCGCCCGCCTTCCGCCACATCGCCAAAAAGAACCAGCCACGAGGCAGCACCGCGTGGCTGGTGGTGTTTCGCGCCGCAATCCGGCGAACGCTACTTTCCGTGCAATCTGTTCCACCCGCGCACAAGAGACGCGGCGCTGGCCTCCACCCCGCTGCGCGCGGCGTCCCAGCGGCCAAAGGCCCGCAACGGATCCAGCCCGGTGACGGAGCAGCGCTCCACATAGCTCAGCAGCCGCGCCCCGGTTTCCGCGTCGGTCAGTTCGCCTCCGATGGTAATGTTGCCCATCAGCGCCGCCCGGCCCGAATCGTCCAGCCGCGAAAGGTCGATACGCCCGAAGGGGGTGTCGTAGGCGGCATCGCTGGGCACCACCTCGGTGGCCTGCATGCCGAAGATCATCAGCCGCAGCCGGGCCACGCCGGGGCCGGGCGTGTCGGTCACCTCCCACCCGCCGCGCCGCAGCGCATCCACGAAAATATCATGCGTTATGAAGACCATGGCCGCCTTTTCGTCCAGGGATGCGCCCTGGAACGTCTCGGGTCGTTCCTCGCGCAACACCACGTGCTCCACCTGAAACTTCGTGTAGCGGCGCAGCAGTTCCGGCTCACGGGAGTAAAGCATGCCGCCGGTGGCGGGGTGCTCCAGCAGCAGGGGGGATTCTGCGGGGGAAACCTGCGCGGCCTTTGTCCCGGCTTCGGCGGACGGCTGCCTGCATGCGCACCCCGTCAGCATCGCCAGCGACAGCAAGAGCAGTGAAAGCCGAATGACCGGGAGCCGGATGGCGCGGCGGGGGTGCGAGCGACGCGCGGAACGGACGGGAGCACGGAACGGACGCAAGGGGAACACGCGCATGGAAACCTCCTGGGGTGTCGATGGATCTGGTGGCACGGCCAAAGGGGCGCTGCACGGCACTGAAGGGTGGATGTTCCGGGCCGGGCACGGCAAGACCGGGGCAAGCCGACCGCCGGACCGAAAAATTCCGGAACCATGCGCCAACGTAGCATCCCTTCACGACACGCGGCAACCGGACTAGTTTTTTTGCCCCACGCTGCCGCCCCCGCTCGGCACGGCGCGACACCAGCCGTGCGGCAACGTCGCCATGCCCCATCGCCCCAGCATCCCCGAAAACGTCGGAGGCGGACCGGTAGTACCGGTCCGCCTCCTTATGCGGGAAGGGGGGAGAGAACATTCAGGGGGCGCGATGCAAACCGCGCCTCCCCGTAGTGGCCGGCCACCCGCGCCGGACATCGCCGCACGTCCGGCGCGGGTGTGGGTGCCGGCGGATGGAGCGTCCCGCCGCCAAACGGGGCGTTCCATCTTGCTATGATTAATGTCCGGTCAATTGGACGCGCCCTTCGATGAGATCCTGCACCACCCCCGGGTCGGCCAGGGTGGAGGTGTCGCCGAAGTCGGAACCTGCGCCAGAGGCGATCTTGCGCAGGATGCGCCGCATGATCTTGCCGCTGCGGGTCTTGGGCAGCCCTTCGGCAAACTGGATGACCTCCGGCGTGGCGATGGGGCCGATTTCCTTGCGCACCCATGTGCGCAGGGCCGCGCGCAGCTCTTCGGTTTCCTCCGTGCCCGCCGACAGGGTGACGTAGGCGTAGATGGCCTCGCCCTTGATGGCGTGGGGCATGCCCACCACGGCGGCCTCGGCCACCGCCGGGTGCGCCACCAAAGCCGACTCCACTTCCGCCGTGCCCATGCGGTGCCCGGAAACGTTGATCACGTCGTCCAGCCGCCCCATGACCCAGGTGTAGCCGTCCTCGTCGGTGCGGGCGCCGTCGCCCGATTCGTACATGCCGGGAAAGCGTTCGAAGTAGGTGGACTTGTACCGCTCGGGCGAACCGAACACCCCGCGCAGCATGCCGGGCCACGGCTTGCGGATGACCAGGTGCCCGCCATCGTTGGGGCCGCAGGGGGTGCCGTCGGGCTTCACCACCGCCGCGTCCACGCCGGGCAGGGGCATGGTGGCGGAACCGGGCTTCAGCGTGGTGGCGTACGGCAGCGCGGAAATCATGATGCCGCCCGTCTCGGTCTGCCACCAGGTGTCCACGATGGGCAGGCGGCTGTGGCCGATGTGCTCGTGGTACCACATCCACGCTTCGGGGTTGATGGGTTCGCCCACCGACCCCAGAATGCGCAGCGACGACAGGTCGTGCTTCTGCGTCCAGTGCGCGCCTTCGCGCATCAGGGCGCGGATGACCGTGGGCGCGGTGTAGAAGATGTTGACCCGGAACTTTTCCACGATGTGCCAGAACCGGTCCGGCCCCGGCCACGAGGGCACGCCCTCGAACATCAGCGTGGTGCCGCCAAGGGCCAGCGGGCCGTACACGATGTAGCTGTGCCCGGTGATCCAGCCGATGTCGGCGGTGCACCAGTACACGTCGTCGTCATGCAGGTCGAACACCCACTGGGTGGTGTGGGCCGCGTAGGTAAGATAGCCGCCGGTGGTGTGCACCACGCCCTTGGGCTTGCCGGTGGAACCGCTGGTGTACAGGATGAACAGCATGTCCTCGCTGTCCATCTTGGCGCACGGGCACGACGTATCCAGTGTACGGTCGGCCATGGCCTCGTGCCACCACATGTCGCGCCCCTCGCGCATGGCACAGCCCGAGTGCGCGCGGTCGACAACCACCACCCGCTCCACGCTGGGGCAGTCCTTCAGGGCCTCGTCCACGTTGACCTTGAGCGGAATGGACCGCCCGGCGCGCAGCACGGCGTCCGCCGTGACCACCACCTTGGCCTCGCAGTCCTGGATGCGGTTCTGCAGGCTGACCGCCGAGAACCCGGCAAAAACTATGGAATGCACCGCCCCGATGCGCGCGCAAGCCAGCATGGCCACGGCCAGTTCGGGAATCATGGGCATGTACAGCGCAACGCGTTCGCCCTTCTGCACGCCCAGGCCCTGCAAGACAGAGGCGAAGCGGCACACCTCGTCGTAGAGCATCTGGTAGGTCAGCACGCGCACGTCGTCTTCCGGCTCGCCCTGCCAGATGATGGCGGCCTTGTTGCGGCGGCCATTGACCAGGTGGCGGTCCAGGCAGTTGTACGCCACGTTCAGCGTGGCGCCCTTGAACCATTCGATGCGCGGCTCGTTCATGTCCGCGTCCATCACCTTGTCCCACGGGGTGAACCAGTCCAGCAGCTGCCTTGCCCGGTCGCCCCAGAAGCCTTCGGGGTCCTTGTCGGCGCGGTCGCGGTGGGCGAGGTACTCGTCCATGCCGTTCACGTGCGGGCGGCGGCGGTCTCCGGAAGGCGCGGCGGGCGGCGCGAAGTGGCGCTTTTCGTCCATCATGCTTTCGATCTTGTCGGACTTGTTCTGGCTCATGCCGTTGCCTCCCGTTCTTTTGGCGGTACGCCGGTGTTTCCGGCCTTTTCGTGGCGGCCCTGCCCCTGTGCGGCGGGGCGGGGCCCACGGCCCTTGTCTAGCGCCGCACCGTCAACATGCGAAAGGGCGCGCCACCCCCTTTTCGGTGAACGGTCATCCCGCGCCGGTGAAATTGACTTTTTGCCGGTGGACGGAAAGAATGCCCTGAATGGTGCGCCCCATGAACGGCGCAGGACGGCCCGTCACCGGACGGGGACGGCACGCCGGGGCAACAGCATGCGCCCCGCCCGCGCCCCCCCCCGCCGCACCGACACCGCCGTGG
>NZ_VSMK01000224.1 GCF_011682075.1 Nitratidesulfovibrio liaohensis | reverse complement strand
CTGGGCCGGGACGCGGGCTGACCCGCGCCGGATCGGCGGACGTTCCCCACGGGTGCGGCGGCTTCGGCTTGCCGCGCCCCGGCTTTTGGTCTAGGTGCGGTGTGCCGTGGTCTGGCCGCCCGCGTGGCGGCCGTGTTGCGCATCGCCCGGCATATCCCCGGCACATTACCGCGATCACAAGCCTCACGAGGAAGAGCATGAACATCACCGAAGCGCTGCTGCACGCCCTGAAGGAACGCGGCGCGCGCGAGGTCTGGGGTATCCCCGGCGACTTCGCGCTGCCGTATTTCAAGATCATCGAGCAGACCGGCATCCTGCCGCTGATCACCCTGACGCATGAGCCGGGGCTGGGCTTTGCCGCCGACGCCGCCGCGCGCATTCGCCGGGGGCTCAGCGTGGCCGCCGTCACCTACGGGGCCGGGGCCATCAACATGCTGAACGCCGTAGCCCAGGCCTTTGCCGAAAAGTCGCCCGTGGTGGTCATTTCCGGGGCGCCGGGTACGGCGGAGAGGGCGCGCGGCCTTCTGCTGCACCATCAGGTGAAGACCGTGGGCTCGCAGTTCCGCATGTATCAGGAAGTCACCTGCGATCAGGGCATTCTGGACGACCCGGCCACCGCGCCCGCCATCATCGAGCGGGTGCTGCGCAACTGCCTGGAGCATTCGCGCCCGGTGTACCTGGAGATTCCGCGCGACATGCCCGCCGTGGCCTGCGGCCCGGTGGCCCCGCATGTGCCCACCCCTTGCGACGAAGAGGCGGTGGCCGCCTGCGCGGCGGAAGTGCTGGCCCGGCTGCGCACCGCCAGCCGTCCGGTGCTGATGGTGGGCGTGGAGGTGCGTCGTTACGGCCTTGAGGACCGCGTGGCGGAACTGGCCGACCGGTTGGGCGTGCCCGTGGTCACCAGCTTCATGGGGCGCGGGCTGCTGGCGGGCAAGGCCTGCCTGCAAGGCACCTACATGGGCGTGGCGGGCGATGCCGCCATCACTCAGGCAGTGGAAGGCTCCGACGGTCTGTTGCTGCTGGGGGTGATCATGTCCGACACCAACTTCGGGGTGTCGTCCAGCCACATCGACCGCCGCCGCCTGATGCACGCCGAGGACCGCGAGGTGCGCATGGGCTTCCACACTTACCACGACATTCCGCTGGAAAAGCTGGTGGATGCGCTGCTGGCGGCCCTTCCCGAAGGGGGGCGGGTCTGCCCGGCCCCGCTGGATGTGGACGGTGCACTGGGCCGCAACGTGGTCTACCGGCGCGGCTTTGTGGCGGACGACGCCCCGGTGACGCCCGACGACATCGCCGTGCTGCTCAACGATTTCTACGATGGCGTGTTGAACGGACCGGCTGTCGGCGCCGATCCCGATCCGATGCCGTGGCCCTTTGGCGGGCGCCCCTTGCCGTGGCCGTTGGCCTGCGACATCGGCGACTGCCTGTTCACCGCGCTGTCGGTGCGTCCCGTGCCCATGGTGGGGCCGGGGTACTACGCCAGCATGGGCTTTGGCGTGCCCGCGGGCATGGGCTTGCAGGTGACCACCGGGAAGCGTTCGCTGACACTGGTGGGCGACGGAGCCTTCCAGATGACCGGCATGGAGCTTGGCAACTGCGCGCGTCTTGGCATCGACCCGGTGGTCGTGGTGTTCAACAACGCCTCGTGGGAGATGCTGCGGGTGTTCCAGCCGGAAACCTCGTACAGCGCCATCAACACGCTGGACTTTGCCGCCTTTGCCGATGCGCTGGGCGGGCGCGGCCACCGCGTGACCACCCGGCGCGAACTGGCGGCGGCGTTTGCTGCGGCCACCACGGAGCGCGGGCGCTTCCAGCTTATCGACGTGCGGCTGGAAAAGGGCGCCATCTCCGACACGCTGGCCAACTTCGTGGCCGGGGTGAAGCGGGTTTCCGGCGTGAAGTAGCCGGGAGTGCATGCGGATTTCTGCATGTGAAGTGGCCGGGCGCTGCCCGGCAAAAAACGCAAACGAAACGGGGCGCGGTCCGATGGACCGCGCCCCGCATGCGTTCGGCGCAGAGGAAGGGAGCCGTTGCGGCGTTGCTACTTTCCCGACTTGCCCAGCGAGGCGAATGACACGGCGCTGCCCGTCCCGCCGCCCCCGCCGGAAGCCTGCTTGGCGGCCTGGGCCTGCAATTCGTTGATCTGCTGCTGCAACTCGTTGATCTGCTGGTACAGCGGGCGGGTGACCGATTCCTTCACCCCGTCGGGGGAAGAACCCTGCTCCACCTGCGCGATCTGCTGCTGCAACTGTTCGATCTTCTTTTGCAGTTCCTCGATCTGCTTGGCCGTGGAATCGCCGCCAGAACCGCCACCAGCGGCGGCGGCAGAGGTGGAGGACGAGGCCGACGCATCGGCATCGCCGGTGTCGCCGTCCGCCGTGCCTGCCCCGGTCAGGGTGCCCGCTTCCTGGGCGGCGTCCGCCTCGGCCTGCTGGCGTGCGGCCAGCATCTCGCGGGCAAGGCGCATGGCTTCCTCGGATATGGACACCCGGTCGCCGGACTGCGTGGTGGCAACACTTTGCGTGGCGCGCCGGGTGTTGGAGATGCCCGAGATGTATTCGGTGGACGACACCCCGTAGCCCTGCATCAACTCCATTGTCCAATCGCTCATGACCGCATCCTCCGTGCATGTTGGCGGCTGTCCGTCCCGTGTCTGCAGCTGTTTCGGCTGGCCGGGGGGGAGAGTGGGACGCGCACGGCATCCGGCAGGACCTGCCGCCCTTTTCTGCGTGGGCACGGGCATGCAAAAGGCGTGTAACGGGAAAACGTTTCCCTCTGCTTCGGCGTGCGGGGGAGCGGACGGGAGGCGGTTCAGTCCGTGCCTGCGGCCCGGGAAATGTGGGCAGGGGTATAGATGATGGCGTTCATGGAACTGCCCGGAATGCGTTGAAAGCCGAAGCCCAGATACCACTCGGTAAGCGTGCGCTGGTCCAGGCAACCGTTGCCGTGGGCCAGGGGCAAGGCATTGGCCACGATGTGCAGCCCGTGGCGTTCGGCAATGGCCACCAGCAGGGCCATGGCCTGCGAGCCGTGCCCGGCGCGGCGGGCGTCGGAATGGATTTGCAGCAGCGACATGCGGTCCTGCCAGAAGCACACCAGCATGCGTACCGGCCCCAGTTGCCGGAAGCCGGACCGGCTGTTCGGCACGGGCGTTGTGTGGCGCAGGTAGCACTGGCGCGCGGCCAGGGTGGCCGGGGGCAGTTCCGTTGCCGCGGGGGTGGGGCACGGCCTGGTGTCGGTGCATGGCTGCCGCGACGAGGTGGGGGGCAGGGGGGTGTCGGACGCGCCCGGCATCACCGGCATCACCGGCATAATGGGGGGAGGCACGGGGCGGCGGATGTGGGCATTGCGGATCTGTTCGGGTGCGAGCTCTAGCTGCGTGTGCGACAGGTGGGACATGGGATGTTCCTTTTGAGATTGGTCTGGATGACACGGGCGGAGCGCGGACGACGCAAAAGTCCCCCCTTTCCGTTGCGGAGAAAGGGGGGACGTCCGTGGCCGGAGCGGCCGATGTAGGCAGGACTACCCCCCGTGCGCCTCGCGGGCGGCACGGAGGAAGAGGCCGCGAGGGGCGGCGGCGAAGCGGAAGAATCCGGAACACGAACCACGGCCATGCTCGCCGCACTGGGGTTGCGGTGCACCGCAGCCTGTGAAGGTGCGTTTGATCGTGGTGTTCTGCTGCTGCATGGTCATATTGAAAGTTATGTGTCTTGAGAAGATGTGCACTGGTTTGTGAAAATCGTATCCATGATTGCATGGATTTTTTTGGAAGTCAAGCTTGTTTGCGAAAAAACATGGCAGGATTGATTTGTGCGGAGTATTGTCCTGCATTGATGTACATGGCTTCGTAAGATGTTGTAAAACGGCAACGTTGAAAGCTTTTCACAATGCACGGTGCATCATGAAATACTGCAAGGTATATCCGAAGCAGTATGCAGTGCTCCGTGGCGGTGTGACCGCATGGGCAATGGCGGGCGGCCTGTGGTGGGCATGCCGCAGTAGGCGGGGGCAGATGGAGGAAAGACGCGCCGGGTGCGCGTGTCCGGGTGCGCGTGTCCGGGTGCGCGTGTCCGGGGGGGGGGGGGGGGGGGGGGGGGGGGGGGGGGGATGTGCCGGTGCCGTGCCGGGAAGAGGGGCTTGCGGCGATCGTTCAGAGTTCGGCCATGCAGCCGATGCTCCGGGCTTGCGCGCATCCCGCCGGATAGTCGCGGCAGCGGGCGGGCTTGGTTTCGTGGATGGCGCAGATGCCGTGGCCGTCCGGGGTGTGGCGCAGCCACGGGCAGTGGCCGTCCTCGCCGCCGCCGCTGCCACCG
>NZ_VSMK01000223.1 GCF_011682075.1 Nitratidesulfovibrio liaohensis | reverse complement strand
CAGGTCGCCCGCCATGCGGCGCTCGAACTCGGCGGCCAGTTCGGGATGAGCGGCGCGGTAGCGGGCAAACAGGTCGTTCCAGGCGGCCTCGACGGCGGTGCCGCGCGGGCGGGCGTCCCACCCGGCATAGATGTCCGCCGGAATTTCGAAGGGCGGGTACGGCCAGTTCATGCATTCGCGCGCGGCGGCGATTTCGGCGGCGCCCAGGGGCGAGCCGTGGCAATTGTGGCTGCCCGCCTTGGTGGGTGCGCCCTGGCCGATGCGGGTCTTGCAGCAGATCAGGCTGGGCTTGCCGGGCACCGCACGGGCGGCTTTCAGCGCGGCGGCGATGGCCTCGCCGTCGTGCCCGTCCACGTTGCGCACCACATGCCAGCCGTAGGCTTCGAAGCGGGCCGGGGTATCGTCGGCGAACCAACCGGCGATGTCGCCGTCGATGGAGATGCCGTTGTCGTCATAAAAGGCGGTCAGCTTGCCGAGGCCCAGGGTGCCCGCAAGGGAGCACGCCTCGTGCGAGATGCCTTCCATCATGCAGCCGTCGCCCAGGAACACATACGTGGCATGGTCCACCACGTCGTAGCCGGGACGGTTGAACTGCTGGGCCATGAGCCTTTCGGCCATGGCCATGCCCACGGCGGTGGCGATGCCCTGCCCCAGCGGGCCGGTGGTGGTCTCCACGCCGGGGGTGATGCCGTATTCGGGATGGCCGGGGGTCTTGGAATGCAGCTGACGGAAGTTGCGGATGTCGTCCATGCTGACATCGTAGCCGGAGAGATGCAGCAGCGCGTAGATGAGCATGGAGCCGTGCCCGTTGGAAAGCACGAAGCGGTCGCGGTCGGCCCATTTGGGGTTGGCGGGGTTGTGCTTCAGGCAATCGTTCCAGAGCACTTCGGCGATGTCCGCCATGCCCATGGGCGCACCGGGGTGCCCGGACTTGGCCTTTTCCACGGCGTCCATGCTGAGCACGCGGATGGCGTTGGCGAGTTCCTTGCGAGACGGCATTGCAACCTCCAGCGGGGTTCTGTGCGGCGGCGGGCGGACGCCCTGCGCCGTTGGCTATGCAGCGGTACGGCGCGGTGCGCCGGAAAATACACGGATGGACGGGCGCGAGCGCCCTGCCGAAACGGTCGTGCATGCGGCGGGGGATGCCGCACATGCGAGAGGTGGGCACTGCCTTGCGGCGGCGCCCACACCCGACTAGTCCGTTCCGCGCCATCTGGCAACGGGAAAATCACATCAGCGGATGCGCCATGGCGTTACCGGCCATGGCACCACGGCCTTCCCGCCGACCTCAGAGAACGGAGTTGGCCGCCGCCTCAAACGCCTTCAACCGCTCGGCATAGGGCGGAAACTTGAAGAAGGCCGAACCGGAAACCAGCACGTCCGCCCCGCTCTGCACGAGTTGCGCCGTGTTGGACGGGTCCACCCCACCGTCCACCTGAATGAGCGTGGACAGGCCGCGCGCATTGATCATGGCGCGCAACTCGCTGATCTTGCGATAGCTGGCGGGCAGGAACGACTGGCCGCCGAAGCCGGGGTTGACGGTCATGATCAGCACCATGTCCGCGTCGTCCAGCACGTAGTCCAGCACCGAAAGCGGAGTGTGCGGGTTCAGCGCCACGCCGGACTTGATCCCCAGGCGCCGAATTTCTGCCAGGGCGCGCTGCACGTGGGGGGTGGCCTCTGCGTGCACCACCAGCATGTCCGCCCCGGCATCCACGAATTCGTGCAGGTAGCGTTCCGGGCGTTCCACCATCAGGTGCACATCGAAGAACAGGCGGCTCTGCTTGCGCAAATGGGCGATGACCGGCTGGCCATAGGTGATGTTGGGCACGAAGGTGCCGTCCATGACGTCCCAGTGCACCCAGGACAGTCCGGCGGCTTCCAGGGCGGCCAGTTCGTCGGCCAGATGACCGAAATCGGAGGACAGCAGCGAAGGGGAAAGGATCATGCGGTGCTCGTGGCGCGGATGCGCGGTTGCGGGAAACACCCCGTTGCATGGAGGCGCGCAGCACTGGGCCGATTGTGCCCCATTGCGCGGCATGCGGACGGGAATGGCGAAAGCGGCGACGGGGCAACGAAAAGCAGGGCAGGCAGCCCGACCGGAAAGATGGCGGAATCAGTCCGCGCCAGCCAGCAGGCGGCGCATGGCCTCCAGTTCCGTGATGATCTCGCGCACCGTTCCGTGCGCGGCACTGCCGGGCACAGGACCGTTTGCTGAAAAGCCGGGGCTCACGCCATCCGGGGAGGCGCCCTGCGCACCCCGCGGTACGGCATGCCCGCCTCGAGTGCCCGTTTGCGGCGCTTCACCGTCATCGGGCAGCAGCAGGCCGTGCAGGTACTGGTCCCAGGCCTGCACCCGCGAGGCGGCGGCAGACAGGGCACGTCCCTTAGGACCGGACACCGCCGGAGCATCGTCAGCAAGGTCGACGGCCTCGTCGTCATCCTGAGCGTCGTCACCCTGTGCGTCGGAAACGGCGATGTCGTCCGGGTCGTCATCGCCGAAGCCGACCAGTCCGGCGACATCAATTTCCGCCGTGTCGACCGTGTCCGCCAGATCAGGTTCCCCAACGGGCATGCCGGTGCCGGACGGAGCGCCGCGCTCTGCCAGCATGCGGCGCGCGCCTTCTATGGTCAGGCCGCGCTCGTGCAGCAGGAAACGGATGCGCCGCAGCAGGGCCAGGTCCGCCTCGGTGTAGAGGCGCTGGCCCTTTTCGGTGCGCAGCGGAACCAGCTGGGGAAACTCCGTTTCCCAGAACCTGAGGACATAGGTCTTCAGGTTCAGCAGCGACGCCGCCTCGCCTATCCGGTATGTCCGTTCCGCCATGCCGTCTCCCGGTTTGTTCGCGCTACTCCCGCCCGCCCTCGCAAGCGTGCAAAAGAGGAGTTTCGTTCGTTGGCGCGGAAAACGAGCCTGCCATAAGGGAGTATGCGGCAGCCGTTATGCGAGTCTTCGAGCATTACGGAAGGCGACCGCATCGCGCCCTTATCGTATTCGACCGCTATGGCAGGCGAAGTTTGACAACGCCAACGGGCGAAAGACCCTTTTGCAGGTTACAACCGTACGGGGAGTGCCTGCTGGAGGGAACTTGCCACTTTCTCGCGTTCCTTGTCCACTTCGGCGTCCTTCAGGGTGCGCCCGGCATGGCGGAAGGTCATGCGGAAGGTCAGGTTGCGTTCCTCGCGGTCTTCCGGAGCAAAGACATCAATGAGTTCGACACCTTCAAGCAGCGGCAGCTTCATTCCGCGCACGTGGTCCAGCACAGCGCCGGCCTGCAGGGCGGCGGGGGCCATCACCGTGATGTCGCGGCGCACCGGCGGGTACACCGGCAGCGCGGCAAAGCGCACCGTCACGGCGTCGTGCAGTTGGCGCGCCGCATCAAGGTCGATGTCGGCCAGCCACACGTCCTTGCGGGCGTGGTAGGCATCGGCAAGGTCGGGCCGTACACGGCCCATGACGCCCAGTGCCCTGCCCTGCACCGTCACGGTGACGCACGGGGCCAGGAAAGGATGCGGCGCCTCGGCCACCGCGCAGCACGGCTGCGACAGGTGCAGGAAGGCCGCAAAGTGTTCCACCACGCCCTTCAGGTCCTGGTAGTCGGCGTCGGCTTCCGGGTTGGGCCAGGCGCTGTCGTGGCGCGCGCCGTACATCAGGATGCCCAGACGCCCCCGCTCGCAGGCGGTGGTTTCCGCAGTTGCGTCCGCCGTGAAAATGCGCGCCAGTTCGAACAGCCGCAGCCCGGCGTTGCCCTGCGCGATGTTGTGGCGCAGGTTGTTCAGAAGGCCCGGGGCCAGCGCCGTGCGCAACACGTTCTGGTCTTCGGACAGCGGGTTCATGATCGGAATGCGGCCTTCGGTGGGCAGGCCCAGGTGATCCAGATCCTTCTGGCCCACGAAGCTGTAGTTGATGGCCTCGTTGAGGCCAAGGCCGCGGCCCCAGCCCTTGATGCGCTTCCAGAAATCGTACTCGGACTCGGGCGCGCCCGCCTGGTCCAACGGACGCATGACCTTGGGCAGCACCGGCGGAATGGCGTCCAGCCCGTACACGCGGCCCACTTCCTCGATCAGGTCGGCCTCGCGTTCGAAGTCCAGTCGATGGCTGGGGGCGGAAACCTTCCAGTCGGCGGCGTCGGACTTGTCCAGCACGCAGCCGAGGCCGGCCAGGGTGTCGGCGCAGAAAGCGTCGCCAATGGTGTCCTCGCCCATGCCCAGCAGCATGCGGGCGCGCGCCGGGCGGAAGCGCAGCGCGGGGCTGGTCCAGGGGCGCGGTTCGGCGCTGCACATGCCGGGGCGCAACCGCGCGCCGGAAAGCTCGGCCAT
>NZ_VSMK01000222.1 GCF_011682075.1 Nitratidesulfovibrio liaohensis | reverse complement strand
CCACCACCATGCCGCAGGGCGCGCCGCACAGCGCACGCCCCCCCGCACCCGCCACGCTGTTCCTGCACCACGCCCGCATCGAACTGCCGGGCTTTCGCGCGGCATGCCCGCCGCCGTGGTTGCATCTGCTGCCGTCGGAACTGCAAGAGGCGGCACGCGCCGCGTACCGCCTCGATTCCTGAGCCGCCCCATTTCCGCCTGGCAGCGCCAAACTGTCTCCCGCCTGTGGTCGTCCGTGGTCGCCTGTGGCCCGTCAGGCGCCCTCCAGCGTCTGCCCCGCGCTGACCGCACGCCGCCGGGCGGCGGCGTTGCCTTCATCCCATGCCGCCCCGTTGACTCCCAGCCGCCGGGCTGTCAGCGCCCGTCACGCCCACCGTTGCCGTCGTCTGCCACCTTGCCGCCATTGGCTGTGCCATCCTGTTCACAACCGTCGCCCTCTTCGGACGGCGCGCAGCCAGCCACCACCGGCGGGGCGTTGCTGGCCCCGGTGCGCCAGCGCACCCGACGCTGCTGATATGCGGCCACCATGCGATAGGCCGCCACGTAGGCCAGCACCCCAGCCACGGCACCAAACACCACCCCACCCGCGCACAGCACCAGATACACGTCCCAGCCCATGGCCAGCAGCGAGGTGAGGTTGGCGATATCGTCGGGCAGCGCCACATGCATGTTCGGCAGCAGAAACGAGCCGATGGCGAAAAAGATGGCGTACAGCGGGCCGAAGGTAACCGGAT
The DNA here is from genome assembly GCF_011682075.1 of Nitratidesulfovibrio liaohensis. Taxonomy (GTDB): domain Bacteria; phylum Desulfobacterota; class Desulfovibrionia; order Desulfovibrionales; family Desulfovibrionaceae; genus Cupidesulfovibrio; species Cupidesulfovibrio liaohensis. The sequence goes on along the minus strand of NZ_VSMK01000222.1, from coordinate 3,584 downwards.
TGGAGTACAGCGTGGCGATGACCGCCGCCGTGGGGCTGGCCCGCAGCAGCCAGGCCACCACGCCCGCCAGCAGCATCTGCGAGGGTATCAGTGGAATGGACCCTATGAGCATGCCAAGTCCCACGCCCAGCGCGATGCGGTGCGGCGTGGACGGCAGCCGCACCAGCCGCAGCCGATGCAGCCGCACGGCCCGCAACAGGCGCTCCGGTGCGGAACGCCCGTTGCGGCGCGGCCCGGGGGCGCCGTTTCCGGCGCTGTCTGCGTCCGAGGGTGGCGTATCGCCATCCTGTGGGTGCGTGCTATGGTCCATGCGTGGCTCCGGCGAACTGCGGCGGCGCGTCATCAACCGCGCCGCATGGATACGATAGCCGCGTGCGAGGCCAAGAGCAACGGCTGCGGGACAACCGCTGTCAGACAACGGTTGCGGGGCCGCGTCTGTTGCCCGGCCCATGGCCGGACCGAACCTGAGTCAGGGCCCGCCCTTACTCACGCTTCCAGTCCTTGATCCGCAAATCCACAGACGCCGCGCCGTTGTACCGGTCGATGCGCGGGGTGTAGGCCAGGCGCACCCGCGTGCCGCGCAGGCTGTCCGGAAACTGGCCGGACTGGCGCCACGCCTTGGCCCGCAGGGTGATGCCGCAGCTTTCGTCGGTCAGTTGCAGTTCCACGTGGTCGCGCGTGGGACCAAAGCGGCGCAGGTCGCGCACCAGCACCGGCGGCGAGGCGAACACCGGCTCGGCGTTGCCCGTGCCGAAGGGCTGGAGCATTTCCAGTTCCTTCAGCAGGGTGAAATCGCCTGCCAGGGCAAAGCCCAGTTCGCCATCCAGCTTCAGGCGCGGGGTGAGCGGGGTGTCGCCCAGTTCCGCCCGCACCACGGCGTCGAAGCGCTCGCGCAGGGTATCCACGTGGCTGGCGGCCATGCTCATGCCCGCCGCCTGATGGTGCCCCCCGAACGAGGTGAACAGGTCGGCGCAGCGGGTCAGCCCGGCGTGCAGGTCGAATTCCGCCACCGAACGGCCCGAGCCCTTCATGGATTCGCCGTCGCGGCTCAATATCAGCGTGGGCCGGTAGAATTCATCCACGATGCGCGAAGCCACGATGCCGATGACGCCGGGGTGCCAATCCTCGCCGTGCAGCACGAGGCCCATGCGGTCCAGTTGCCCTTCGGCCTGTTTTTTCGCGGCATCGAGGATGCGGTCTTCCTCTGCCCGGCGCCGAGCGTTTTCCGCGTCCAGTTCCTGGGCCAGGCTGGCCGCCTCGGCGTGGTCGTCGGTCAGCAGCAATTGCAGGGCCAGTTCCGCCTTGCCCATGCGCCCTGCCGCGTTGATGCGCGGCGCAAGACCGAACACCACCTGCCCCGCGCCGATGGCCGCCGACGGGTTGTACCCGCTCACGGTTTTCAGCGCGGCCATGCCGGGACGGCGGGCCTCCGCTATCTTCAGCAGGCCGTTCTTGACCAGGATACGGTTCTGCCCGTGCAGGTTCACCACGTCAGCCAGGGTGCCCAGCGCCACCAGATCGAGAAAGTCGCGCATGTCGGCCTTCTTGCCGGTGCGCTCGGACAGGGCCGCGTTCACCGCCGCCATGACCAGAAAGCTTACCCCCACCCCGGCCAGGGCCGGGCACGGGCATTCCGCCAGGCGCGGGTTGCAGATGGCGTGGGCATCGGGCAGAGCCTCGGGCGGCATGTGGTGGTCGGACACCACCACCGTCATGCCCAGTTCGCGCGCCCGGCGCACCGGCTCCACGTCCGATATGCCGCAGTCCACGGTCAGCAGCAGGCGCACGCCCTGCTCTGCCAGACGCTCAATCCACGCCACGTTCAGGCCGTAGCCTTCCTCTCGCCGGTCCGGGATGTGGTGCGCCGCCTCGATGCCGTGGTGGGCAAGCACCCCCTTGACCAGTGCCGAAGATGTCACCCCGTCCACGTCATAGTCGCCCCACACGGCAAAGGGCAGCCCGGCCAGCAGGCCCTCCGTCAGGGTGCTGGCCGCCTGCTCCAGCCCCGGCCACTGGGCCAGTGGGGCCAGGTGCCGCAGGTTGGGCGAAAGGTACAGGGCCATGTCGTCCACGGACCCCACCCCGCGCCGCCACAGCAGCCGCACGATGAGTTCCGATACTTCCAGCCGCTCTGCCCAAGCCGCGAACGGCGGCGTTGCCGCCTCCGGCTCCGGGCGGAATATCCAGTTGCGTGTCACGCATGCTCCGGGAAAAAAAAGACTGTGCAGAAAAGATCAGGTCGGGAAAGGGCACTGTTGCAATGGGCATTGGCTGCCCCCGCGCATTCCGCGCGGTGCCGAGGGCTTTCTCCAAGGCAGGATTTTCGTTCGCTGGCAAGGAGAACGAACCCGCCATGAGGGCGCGCGGCAGCCGTTAGGCGAGCGCGCAGCGCGAGTCTTGCGGATGGCGTCCGCAACGCGCGGCAGCCGTTAGGCAAGCGCGCAGCGCGAGTCTTACGGATGGCGTCCGCAACGCGCGGCAGCCGTTAGGCAAGCGCGCAGCGCGAGTCGTGCGGCCACGCATTGCGCCCTTCTGGTCGGAAGCCAACGCGCGAAAAGACTATTTGGAGAACGCCCTCACGCCAGTTGCGACACGAACTGCCCTATCCGCTCGCCTTCGAGCAGGGTTTCGATTTCCGCCATGAAGGCGGCCACGTCAACCCCCAGCGAGCGGGCCGCGTCGTCCAGCCCCTGCGGAATCAGCACATCATCGGGCAATCCGCCCGGCAGGCTGCCGGGCAGACCGTCCGCGCCCAGTCCCGCCAGCCGTTCGCGCAGGCGCAGCGCGGCATCGGCCACGTACACCACCAACGCGGCGCGTTGATGCTCGCCCGCCAGATGCGGGGCATGGTGCCAGTTGATGGGTTCCGTCAGGGCCATGGGCAAATCCCAGAACGACAGCAGGCGCGCCCCCACCACCCCGTGCTCCAGCCCCAGCAGCGACTCCTCGGCCTCGGAATCCATGAGCTTCTCGTCCCTGGCCAACTGGCGGATGGCAGCCCAGTCGTCCGGGCGGTAGGCGGCGATGAGCAGCTTGCCAAGGTCGTGCAGCAACCCGGCGGTATAGCAGGTCTCCGCATCGCAGCCCGGCACCCGGCGGGCCAGCAGGCGACAGCCGGCAGCCACGGAAAGCTGATGCCCCCAGTATTCGCGCAGGTCGAACGCGGCGGGCAGGCGCGAACGGTCGATCATGCGCGAAATGCCCAGCGCCAGCACCAGCGCGCGTATTTCGGCCATGCCCAGAACGGCAACGGCCCGCTGGACGGAGGTCACCTCCGATTGCAGGCCGTAATAGGCGGAATTGGCAAGGGACAGCACGCGGGTGGCAAGCCCCTGCGCCTTGTTGACCACCCCGGCCACGGCGGACAGGGGGGCCATGGAATCGTCGCGGGTGGAATCGAAAAGTTCACGCAGCAGGCCGGGGTCGTAGGGCAGTTCCGGCGGGTGGCGCAGCAGTTCGTCCAGCAACGCCTGGGCCGCGTCCAGACCGCCAGAGCCGCCAGTTCCACCGGGGCCGGAGGGTCGGGCTGGGTCGGGGGGTACGCCGCCCCCTGCCCCGCTGGCGGGGCTCACGACCCGCCTCCG
>NZ_VSMK01000221.1 GCF_011682075.1 Nitratidesulfovibrio liaohensis | reverse complement strand
AGGGCTTCGAGCGCGCGCTGACCCTGCGCGGCGGGGTGGGGCAGCCGGCCGCCGCCGATGCGGGCAGCGCCGGTGACTCTTCCGGTTCCACCACGACCATCGCCGCGACCTCCACCATCCCTGCCCCGGCCCCCTCCGTGGCACCCTCCCAGGCAGTGGTCCAGGCCATCGCGGACGGGCGCAACTCCAACACGGCGGGGCTTGCCCTCAACTACATGGCCTCCATCGTGGACGACTTCGGCGCGCGCTACGTGGCCGCCCACGGCGGGCAACCCCGGCCCTCCACGCTGCTGACGCGGGCGTGGCACAACCCCAACCTGCTCAGCCGGTGGTTTTTCGTGCCGGGCATCGTGGTCATGGTGACCATGGTGGTCACCCTGATCATCACCGCCCTGTCCGTGGCCCGCGAGCGCGAGCAGGGCACCTTCGACCAGATGCTGGTCACCCCCTACCGGCCCACGGAACTGCTGATCGGCAAGGCGGCACCCGGCTTTCTGGTGGGGCTGTTCGAGGCATCGCTCATCGTGGCCATGGCGGTGTTCTGGTTCGGGGTGCCCCTGCGCGGCAGCCTGCTTACCCTGTACGCCGGGCTGGTGCTGTTCCTGTTCTCGGTGGTGGGCATCGGCCTGATGATCTCGTCCCTGTCCGTGACCATGCAGCAGGGGCTGCTGGGCATGTTCCTGTTCACCATGCCCGCCGCCATCCTTTCCGGCTTCGCCACGCCCATCGCCAACATGGCCGAACCGGTGCAGTGGCTGACCCTGGTGAACCCCATGCGCTACATACTCATCGTGGTGCGGGGGGTGTTTCTGGAAGGGGCGGACCTGACACTGCTGGCCCCGCAGTTGTGGCCGCTGGCGCTCATAGGCGCGGTATGCATGGCCGCCGCCGGGTGGCTGTTCCGGCACCGCATCCAGTAGCCGGTACGCGCCGCCTTGTTCCCGTGCCCTGCGGGGCGACATCAGACACCAAAGAAAAAAGGCCCGCCCCCCGTAGGGCGGGCCTTTGGCCGTGGACGCGACGAACGTCCGCGACGGGCCGGGAATGCAAAGGCAGGGGTCGGGGAAATGCGGTGCGCGGGCCGGCCGGCGGGCGGTCCGCCCGGCCCCGCGCGGAGGTGCAGCATCAGGTCCGCCCGGAAGGGGGACTAATTCAGGAAGGTATCCACGGAAACGTAGTCCAGGCCAAAGGCCTCGGCCACGCCCTTGAAGGTGATCTTGCCGTCGATGACGTTGGCGCCCTTGGCGATTTCGCAGCTGTCCTGCATGGCGCGCTTCCAGCCCTTGTTGGCGATGGTCAGCGCGTAGGGCAGGGTGGCGTTGGTCAGGGCCAGGGTAGAGGTCTTGGCCACGGCGCCGGGCATGTTGGCCACGCAGTAGTGCACCACGCCGTCCACCACGAAGGTGGGGTCGGTATGGGTGGTGGCCTTCGAGGTTTCGAAGCAGCCGCCCTGGTCGATGGCCACGTCCACCAGCACGGCGCCCTTCTTCATGGTCTTCAGCATGTCGCGGGTGACCAGCTTGGGGGCCTTGGCGCCGGTGACCAGCACCGCGCCCACCACCACGTCGGCCTCGCGCACCAGCTTGCGCACGGTGGCCGGGGACGACATGAGCGGGAAGCAGTTGGAGGGCATCACTTCGCTGAGGTGGCGCAGGCGGTCCAGGTTCATGTCCAAGATGTACACCTTGGCGCCCAGGCCGCAGGCCATGCGGGCCGCATGGGTGCCCACCACGCCGCCGCCGATGACCACCACGGTGCCGGGGTCCACGCCGGGCACGCCGCCCAGCAGCACGCCGTTGCCGCCCTGGGCCATTTCCAGGTACTTGGCGCCCTGCTGGATGGCCATGCGGCCGGCCACTTCGCTCATGGGGGTGAGCAGGGGCAGGCTGCCGTCGGCCTTCTGGATGGTTTCGTAGGCGATGCACACCGCGCCGCTCTTGATCAGGGCCTGGGTCTGCGGTTCGTCAGCGGCCAGGTGCAGGTAGGTGAACACGATCTGACCGGGGCGAATCATGCCGTATTCGGACGCCTGGGGCTCCTTGACGTGCATGACCATGTCGGACTTGGCGTAAATTTCGGCCGGGGTGGTCACGATGGTGGCGCCCGCTTCCACGTAGGCTTCGTCGGCAAAGCCGCTGCCCGCACCGGCGTTCTTTTCCACCAGCAGGGTATGCCCGGCGTGCACCATCACCTCGACACCCGCGGGGGTCATGGCGACGCGGTTTTCTTCCTTCTTGATCTCCTTCAGGATGCCAACGATCATCTGAGCCTCCAGATACGCCGGTGGTGCGGCGCGTTGCGGTGCGATTCGGTGCGCTGTGAAAACCCCGGACAGGGCGCGCCCGCGCGGGCGCAGGCCCACCAAAGCAAACGCCTTGCCAACTTGCCGGAAAATCGGGCAAAACGCCGAAATTTCCGGGTGAGTCACAAAAACGCAAATCGGACCAGTGAGTTGCGAACGCAAAAAGAAGAGGAGCAGGGAAGGGGAACGGCGGGGAATGGAAGCGGCACGGCAAGGCACCGCACCCAAAGTGGAAATAAATCAGACCACTGTTCAAATAAACAGCGCATAAAACCCGAAATGATGCCGCAGGGCGAGTGGAAACATTTCAGACCGCTGGAAAGTTTTCAGACCATCCTCAAACCATGCCGCCGCAGCTTGTCGAGCAGGGCGGTATGGGAAATTCCAAGCTTTCTTGCCGCCTTGCGCACACTGCCTGCGGCGGCCACGGCATCGACGATGATCCGTTTTTCAAAAACGGCAATCATGTCCTTGAGCCGCCCCTCGCCATCCCCATGATGCTCGTGGCCAGAGGCCAGCGCCGCCGCATCGGCCACGGTATCGGCCACGCCGTCGGCCAGCCGGGCCGACTCGCCGAACAGCCCGCCTTCCAACTCGTGGGCAAACAGGATGAACCGCGCGCCCACCACATCGTCCGGGCACAGGATGGCGGCACGCTCCACCACGTTCTTCAGTTCGCGCACGTTGCCCGGCCAGTGGTGGCCCGCAAGGCGCGCCAGCGCCCCCGGCGAAAGGCTGCGCACCGGCCCGCCCAGCCGGGCGGCCAGCCCCAGCAGAAAGTGCTCGGCCAGCACGGCGATGTCCTCTGGCCGTTCCTTCAGCGGCGGAATGTGAATGGGTAGCACGTTGATGCGGTAGTACAGGTCCTGGCGAAAGCGCCCTTCCTCCACCAGCCGTTCCAGGGTGCGGTTGGTGGCGGTGACGATGCGCACGTCCACGGGCACCTCTGCCGTGCCGCCCACCCGGCGCACGCTGCCTTCCTGCATCACCCGCAGCATCTTGGCCTGCGAGGCCAACGGCATGTCGCCTATCTCGTCCAGCAGCACGGTGCCGCCGCGCGCCGTCTCGAACAGGCCGGGCTTGCCCTCGCGCCGTCCGCCGGTAAAGGCCCCGGCCTCGTAGCCGAACAGCTCGCTTTCCAGCAGCTGTTCCGGCAGGGCCGCGCAGTTCACCGGCACGAACGGCCCCTGTCGCATGCTTGCGGTGTGGATGGCCCGCGCGAACAGCTCCTTGCCGGTGCCGCTCTCCCCCCGGATGGCGATGATGGAATCGGTCGTGGCCACGCGCCGGGCAAAGGAAATGGCAAAGCCGATGGCCGGGTGCTGGCCCACGATGTCGCCAAAGGTCACCTGCGTGGGCTCGGTGATGGAACGCGCCAGCTTGCGGATTTCGCGCATGTCGCGGGCCACTTCCACCGCGCCGATGATGCGCCCTTCGCCGTCGCGGATGGGCCTGCGGGTGACGAAGAATTGCAGCCGCCCGCCGCCGGGGGTGGCCACCTCTCGCTTGGCGTCCACCAGTTCGCGCCCGGACAGGCAGTCCAGGATGCCCCGGTCGGGCAGGCCCAGCGCATCCAGCGGCAGGCCGGACAGGTCGGGGGCGGGGGAGGCGCCCGGCGTGCCCAGTACGCCAGACACGCCAGACGCGCCAGACGCGCCAGACACGCCAGACGCACCGGTACATCCGTAGACTTCACGGGCCACCTTGTTGATGGAGGTCACCCGCCCTTCCGCGTCGATGGACAGCACCCCGTCGCGCAGGTTGTCCAGCAGCACCAGAAAACGGTTGGCGCGTTCCTCTGCGGGCAGGGTGTCCACGATGCGGAATTCCAGCAGGTCGGGGATGCGGCCCAGGGTTTCGAACAGGGCGGCGCGGTCCACGTCGCGCGAGCTGTCCGCCTCCAGGTACACGAAGGCGCGGTCCATGCCGGGCGATGCGGCGGGGGCGGGCGCAGGAGAGGGAGTGGAACCAGGGACCGGCGTGGCTCCATGGACGGGGGCGACGGCGGGGTCGGGGGCCGAGCCGCCGACCAG
>NZ_VSMK01000231.1 GCF_011682075.1 Nitratidesulfovibrio liaohensis | reverse complement strand
CGCGCAACTGGCCCCCGGCGCGGCCCCCACGCCCGAAGCCTTGCAAACCTTGGCCGCCGGGGTTGGCGCCGACGTGCCCTTCTTTCTGATGGATGGCCCGGCGCGGGCCAGCGGCATCGGCGAGGTGCTCACCCCGCTCGCCCCCGGCGAACTCGCCGACCTGGGGCTTACGGGCATGCATCTGGTGCTGGCCTGCCCGCCTGTGCGCGTTTCCACGCCGTGGGCCTACCGGGCCTGGGATGCCGCCAATGCCACCGCGCCAGGCGGCACCCCCCTGACCGGCAGCGATGCCGTGCCCGTGCAAAGCGCGAAATCATTGCGTCCTTGCTTGACATCGGAAAGTCTAGAAGATAGAAATCCTCTCTCTCGCGGACCGTGGCTGACCAACAGCTTTGAACCGGTTGTTTTTCAGACACATGCAACCCTGCGCCGGACCAAGGAATTTCTTCTTCGACGCGGGGCCTGTGCCGCGCTGATGAGCGGGAGCGGAGCCAGCCTGTTCGCCCTGTTCAGAAGGCACGGCACGGCGCGTGATGTGGCCGAAGCTCTTCGCAACGACAACATCGCGGCCTTTTTGCACGCACTGTGAGATGCGCGCCGCAAGGCGCACGCAGGCCAGCCCCTGCGTCCCGAACGAAATTTCCCTCATGCTGGGGTGTCGCCAAGCTGGTAAGGCAACGGGTTTTGGTCCCGTCATCCGAGGGTTCGAGTCCTTCCGCCCCAGCCACATTTTTCCGATGACGCTTGCCATCGCAACCACAAGCCGGAAGTCGAAACATGCACGGTGATCTGAAGATTCTTACCGGCACGTCGAACCCCGCCCTTGCCAAGGCCATCTGTGACCACTTGGGGTGCCAGCTCACCCCGGCCCTGTGCGAGACGTTCAGCGACGGCGAGATTCGCATCGAAATCGGCGACAACGTGCGCGGCGACGACGTGTTCGTCGTTCAGGCCACCTGCTCGCCCGTGAATTACAACCTGATGCAGCTGTGCCTGATGCTGGATGCGCTGAAGCGCGCCAGCGCCGGTCGCGTAACCGCCGTGGTGCCCTACTACGGTTATGCCCGCCAGGACCGCAAGGTCAGCCCCCGCGCGCCCATCAGCGCCAAGCTGGTGGCCGACTTCCTGACCACCGCCGGTACCGACCGCCTGGTCACGGTAGACCTGCACGCAGGCCAGATTCAGGGTTTTTTCAACGTGCCGGTGGACAACCTGTACGCGCAGCCGGTCATTCTTGAATACCTGCGCCCGTACGCCGGTGACATCGTCATCGTCTCGCCCGACGCTGGCGGCGTGGAGCGCGCCCGTTCCTTCGCCAAGAAGCTGAACGCGGGCCTGGCCATCATCGACAAGCGCCGCGACCGTCCCAACCAGGCCTCTGCCATGCATGTCATTGGCGACGTCAAGGACAAGATCGCCATCGTGGTGGACGACATGATCGACACCGCAGGCACCATGTGCGCCGCGGGCGAGGTGCTGCTGAAGAACGGCGCCAAGGAAGTGATGGCTTGCGCCACGCATCCCGTGTTGTCCGGCCCCGCCATCGAGCGGCTGTGCAATTCCACCTTCTCGCAGGTCATCGTCACCGACACGGTGCCGCTGGGCGACAAGCTGGCTGCATGCAGCAAGCTGAAGGTGCTTTCCGTGGCGGGCCTGCTTGCAAAGGCCATCCACAACATCCACACCGAATCCTCGGTGAGCGTACTTTTCGTATAGCAATTCACATTCCGACGCGGGGCGGGATGCTTACGCGGGAATGAATTTAAGGAGAACTGCAATGTCCGAATTGAAGACCCTGAGCGTGCGCAAGCGCGACGGCCTCGGCAAGGGCGCCAACCGCAAGCTGCGGGCCAAGACCCTGGTTCCCGGCGTGCTCTACAACGCCGAAGGCCTGAACGTGCCGATCGAAATGGACACGCTTCCCGTCGAGAAGATGTTCGAAGCCGTGGGCCGCACCACCGTCTTCAACATCGAGCTGGACGACAACGGCACCAAGTCCACCCACCCGGTGCTGTTCTGGCAGATCCAGTACCACCCGGTGAAGAATCGCTTCTCGCACATCGATTTTCGCGGTGTGGACCTGGACAAGCCCGTCAAGATCCGCGTGCCCCTCGAATTCACCGGCACCTCCAAGGGCGTGAAGGCTGGCGGCAAGCTGGAAGTGTACCGCGAAGCGCTGGACCTTTCCGCCAAGCCCCTGCAGATGCCCAACAAGATCACCATCGATCTGACCGACCTCGAAATCGGCAAGACCATCAGCGTGAACGACCTGCCCCTGGGCGAAGGTGTCTGCGCCATTGCCGACCGCAACTTCGCCATCGTGGCCGTTGTCTCGCCCAAGGGCGAGGAATAGCGCCTGAGGCCGGGAACGCCGCCGCCGTCCGCCGCATCCTGATGCGGCGCATCCCGATGTGGATCTGACGCGCGGTTTCCCAAGGTTCGGACCGCGGTTTCCCTCCGGCCCCGCGCACCTCGCGCGGGGCCGGTTTCCGCGTTTCCGGAACCTGGCCCGCCTGCCTACTGCACCTACGGGCTGGGTCTGACCACTGGCGCCAACATGCGCTCTGATGCCCCCCCTGTGCCCCCTGTGGCCCTGCAGCTACAACAGCCCCCCCGCTTCCGCCGCCTTTACCGCCCCGCAGAACTCCAACCCCCTTTGTGCGCATGAACGTCGCCGGTCTCATCGTCGGCCTGGGCAACCCGGGCAAGGAATACGAACGCACCCGCCACAACCTGGGCTTCATGGCCGTGGATGCGCTGATGGAAGCTGCCGCCCGTGCAACGGGCGGTGGCTGCGACCAGCTTTCCGGCGGCAAGAAGAAGTACGACCTGTGGCGGTGCCGCATCACCCCCACCGGCGACCCGTGGCTGGTGGCCAAGCCCCAGACCTTCATGAACCTGAGCGGAGAGGCGGTACTGGCCATTGCCTCGTACTACCGCATCAAGCCGGGTGCCATCCTGGTGGTGCACGACGAACTGGACATTCCCCTTGGCCGCATGAAGTTCAAGACCGGGGGAGGCAATGCCGGTCATAACGGGTTGAAATCCATCACCCAGCTGCTGGGCACACCGGACTTTCACCGTCTGCGCCTGGGCATAGGCCGCTCGCCCCACGGCGGAGAGACCACCAACTGGGTACTGGGCAGGCTTTCCGGACCGGAGCAGACCCTGCTGGATGCACTGCTGCCCGCCGCCGTACAGGCCATGAACACCTTCGCCAGCCAGGGCGCGGCAGCCGCCACCCAGTTCGCCAACGCTTACAAGCCGGAGTAACGCGACCGGGGCTTCAGCCACCCCTGCGGGCGAGCAGCATCCGTCATCCTGGCGGACAGCGCGCGGACGCACCCCGTGTCCGTGACCGGTTCCTGTCCGTACGTCCCGCTCCGGTTCGATACACACGCCGCGGCATGTACCGGTGATGACATGTGCCCTTGCCAGCGCCCCCTTTGCCTGGCGTCTTATGGGACTTCCGCCCGGCGGGACTTCCACCCGCTACGGCACACGCAGTTGCGCGCTGCGCCAGCGCGCGCCCCGGTCATGGGCACTGCTGCCGACCGCCAGCGGGATGGACCGAACCCTGCCACCCATCAAGCGTGCTCTCGTGACTGCTGCCGACCGCCAGCGGGATGGACTCTTGCTGCGGATTGGGATAGACTGTCTTTTCCTGCCGATTTCAACCTTGTTTTCCCCGCATGGAGTTCCGAGTGTTTGCCCAGGATCAACTCGTCGTCTACCCGGCTCAAGGCGTCGGCAAGGTCGAACGCGTCGAGTCGCAAGTGGTTGGCGGCGTTGCCACGGACTTTTACATAGTCCGTATCCTGGGCAACAACGTTACCCTCATGGTGCCCGTTCGCAATGCCGCCAATGTGGGGCTGCGCCCGCTCTGCGCGCCGGAACTGGGGGCGGAAATCCTTGAATCGCTGCGCGACCGTTCCGGCTTCACCGGATACACCGGCCAGAACTGGAACCGCCGCTACCGCGAATACTCGGAAAAGCTGAAAAGTGGCGACTTGGCGGACGTGGCCTACGTGCTGCGCGAACTGCTGCTCATTGGCCGGGACAAGGAACTTTCGTTCGGTGAACGCCGCTTGCTGGAACAAGCCATGGGGTTGATTACCCTGGAATTGGCCTGCGTGCTGGACCGAACCCAGGACAATGTGCGCGCCGAAATCGAAGAGATGTTCCAGGATGTCCTGCAAGCCAGGGAAAAAAGCGAGTAGACCACTTGCCATCCCCTGTCGAATGGGCTAGGTAGCCCCTTGTACGGCGGGTGGAAGCAACCGAACATTGCAACACCTCTCTTGTGGGTCCCCTTCCCTCCTTACCGGGCAACGAAAACCCGGCTTTGGACCCGTCACAGTGTTCCCGCCCGTCCACCACAACGATTTCCTTCATACCGTCATTCCGACAACAGTCCACGCTTGCGAACAGATCGCCATTGTGCGGTCTTTCGTGCCGTGCGGACGACTGTAATTGCATCCTTCCATACACCCCCCACACCCTTCCAAAAGCAGTCCCCACCACGCCTATGAGGAAAAAGAAGAACGTCCAGGGTTCCGAGACGGCCATGAATCTTTCGGAACTCAAGATCAAGAGCATGGGCGAGCTCATGGAGCTTGCCGAGCAATACAACGTCGAAGGTGCCAGCGGCATGCGCAAGCAGGAGCTGATCTTCGCCCTGCTTCAGGCCTGTGCCTCGCAGAACGGCGCCATCTACGGCGACGGCGTGCTGGAGATACTGCCCGACGGTTTCGGCTTTCTGCGGTCGCCGCTGTGCAGCTACATGCCCGGCCCCGACGACATCTACGTCTCTCCGTCGCAGATCCGCCGCTTCAACCTGCGCAAGGGTGACGTGGTTTCCGGCCAGATCCGCCCCCCCAAGGAAGGCGAACGCTACTTCGCCCTGCTGAAGGTGACCGAGATCGGCTTCGAGCCGCCGGAAAACGCCAAGAATCTCGTTCTGTTCGACAACCTGACGCCCATCTACCCCGACCGCCAGTTCATCATGGAGAACGGGGACAAGAACTACTCCAGCCGTGTCATCGACATGATGGCCCCCGTGGGCCGAGGCCAGCGCGGCCTGATCGTGGCGCCCCCCCGCACCGGCAAGACCATCCTGCTCCAGACCATCGCCAACTCCATCAACGCCAACCATCCGGATGCGTACCTCATCGTGCTGCTCATCGACGAGCGGCCCGAGGAAGTGACCGACATGGAACGCACGGTGAAGAACGCCGAAGTGGTCAGCTCCACCTTCGACGAGCCGCCGCAGCGCCACGTGCAGGTCTGCGAAATGGTGCTGGAAAAGGCCAAGCGCCTGGTGGAACGCAAGCGCGACGTGGTCATCCTGCTCGACTCCATCACCCGTCTGGGCCGCGCGTACAACGCCGTTACACCGTCTTCGGGCCGCGTGCTGTCCGGCGGTCTGGACGCCAACGCCCTGCAACGTCCCAAGCGTTTCTTTGGCGCGGCGCGCAACATCGAAGAAGGCGGCAGCCTGACCATCATCGCCACCGCCCTCATCGACACCGGCTCGCGCATGGACGAAGTGATCTTCGAAGAGTTCAAGGGCACCGGCAACATGGAAATCTACCTGGAACGCCACCTTGCCGAAAAGCGGGTGTTCCCGGCCATCGACATCAACCGCACCGGCACCCGCAAGGAAGACCTGCTGCTGTCGGACGAGGTGCTCAACCGCGTGTGGATCCTGCGCAAGATCCTGGCGCCCATGTCGCCCATCGACAGCATGGAATTCCTGCTGGACAAGATGCGCGCCACCAAGAGCAACCGCGAGTTCCTGAACGTGATGAACAAGTAGCGCGCCTGCGTTACGGTTCCCGACATGGAAATACAAAGCCCGCCGCTCCCTGCATGGGAACGGCGGGCTTCTTTCATTGCGGGCAGCAACGATATCCATGTCAGGCACAACATGCTGCGCCGCGAAACGCACCTTGTGTCCGGCACCTACGGCAGGCGCACGTTGACCATCATCCCCTGGTCCTCGTGTTCCAGGTTGTGGCAGTGGAACAGGAATATCTGCTCGCCGGGGTAGGCGGGGCTGCCGAAGTCCACGGCGGCCAGCACCGTTTCACCGGGCCACACTAGGACGGTGTCCTTCAGGCCAAGGTCGGTGGGCAGTCTGCCCGCACCGTCTATTGCCTGGGCGCGCACCTGCGCCGGGCTGCCCTGCCGCTCTCGCACCCTCAGGAAGTATCCGTGCAGATGCATGGGGTGCGGCATGCTGCGGGTCGCATTTTCCATGGCCCACACCTCGCGCCGCCTGTCCGGCACGGTGATGGGAAAGCGGTCCATGGCAAAGGTCTCTCCGGCGATGGTCCACCGCTTGCCGTCAGCTTCCAGCCGCAACGCGCGCGTGAAGGCGGCTTGCCCACCGCTGGCGGGTTCAGGCTCATCGGGTGCGGACAACCTTTCGGGCACCTTGCGGTCGTAACGTTCCGCGCGATCCACCGACACCCTGAAAATGGGGTAATCGCCGCCTTCGGCCAAGCCATCGGATTGCCCGTGCGCCCCGCTGGCCGCTGCTGCTCCGCCGTGCCCCGCGTGTCCGCCTTGTCCACCTTGACCGCTTTGCGCGCTCGGCCTGACGAGAGGTTCCGTCACAGCCGGCATGGTGGCGCGGTTCATACCGTGATGCATGGAGCCATCATGCCCCATCTCCATTCCCCCCATGGCGCCGGATGGGGCGGCCGCACCGACGTGGGCATCGCCAGCAGCACCGTGCCCGGCCCCGTCGCTGCCGTGTTCCATCTCGTTGTGCATGGGATCGAAGGGAAGGTTGCGCAGCCACACCTGTTCACCCGGTTCCATGTCGCGCAGGTCCAGCAGCACCTCTGCCCGTTCACCCGGCCCCAGGAACAGCCCTTCCACCCGGCGTGGTGCGGCCAGGAACCCGCCGTCATTGGCGATCAACGTCATGGGCACGCGCTCCCCGGCCTTTCCCGCGCCACTGCCGCCCGTGAATGCCAGATTGAAAATGCGCGCCGTGCTGCCGTTGAGCAGGCGGAACCGGTACAGCCGGGTGGACGCCGACAGCGTGGGCAGGTGGGCGCCGTTCACCAGAACCCGATCGCCCAGATAGCCCATGAACAGTTCGTCCCGCGTGGGCGCATACACCAGTTCTCCATCCTTTCCGATGCGCTTGTCCTGCAGTACCAACGGAATGTCGGTTGTGCCCAGGGTCAGGTCCAGTTCGCGGGCAAAGGCGCGTTCCTCCTCGTCGCGCACGATGAAGAACGAGGCCAGCCCCAGATAGGCCTGCCGCGCAGTGTCGCCGTGCGGGTGCGGATGATACCAGTAGGTGCCTGCCCGGTTGGTGATGGGGAATGCGTAGTCGTAGTGTCCGCCAGGTCCCACGGCGTACATGGGGTGCCCGGCCTGTTGCCAGGGGCAGTCCACGCCGTGCCAGTGAATGATGGTGTCCGGACCGGGCGGCGCTGCACCGGCGGCCCCCCCGTGGGACGCGTGGGCACCGTGGCCGTCGGCTATAGGCCCCAACGGGCCGAGGCCGTTGACCAACCGCACGGCGAAGTCCTGCCCCTTGTCCAGCACCAGCACCGGATTGTGATAGACGCGCCCCTGCTGTTCGGTCGTGTAGGCCAGCATGGGGCCGCCCGTTGCCGGCAGCAGTCCGGCTTGCGGCGTGGCGGAAAGGGTGAACGGCCCCGTGGGAGCAAACAGCCCGAACAGCCCGGATTGGCCGGGCAGGGGCAGCGGTCCGCCGGACATCAGGTGCGGCGTGGCTGCCCGCACCCGGCCCAACCATGGCGGCAGTCCAGACGCAATGCCCAGCGCCAGGGCTGTCCCACCGGAAAGCCGCAGGAAATCCCGGCGGCTCAGGCGCGAGCGACAACCGGTACGATCGTGACCGGACACAGAGAGAGTACGGGCTTTCGCGGACATGGTGGCAACCTCCCGGGTAACAGTCAGGACGACAGCGCGCACGCTGCGTTGAATACGACAGACCGTACGACAATACACCAATCCTGTTCCGCCGCAATCCTGCACACGACGCTGGATGCACGGTGCAGGCGCAGATGCGGTTCCCCACAACGAAAAACGCCCCGACCCAGCGGTCGAGGCGTCTTCACCCCGGCATCACATGAGACGGGGAAGACGGGCTGCCGACTTTCGGCACCCCTTGGAACAATCGGATAAAGAACATTACCATACGCGCTAGCTGCACGAATGCGACGGCCTTTCGACGAACGCCCCCCGCCTAGATGGAGCCCGCCACCACCCGCACCCGGTTGCGACCTTCGCGTTTGGCATCGTACAGGGCCTTGTCGGCCAGGTCGAACAGGCTGTCCGTCAACGGCTCCGCCATGCCCGGCCCGGCGTGGGCCACGCCCGCGCTCAGGGTCACGCGCACGCCATGCTCCACCACATGGCCCTGGCCGTCACGAATGGCAAAGCTGACGCCTTCCAGCCCGGCCCGAACCGACTCGGCGACCTCGGCAGCCTGCTGCGCGCCCTCGCCAGTCAGCACCAGGGCAAATTCCTCCCCGCCATAACGTGCCACCACCGAGGCACATTCTCTGCCTCCCTCGCCTCCGCCATCCAGGTTGCGGTTGCAATCGTCCACCTTGCGGCGCAGCACCTCGGCCACGGTGCGCAGCACCTGGTCGCCGATGCGGTGGCCGTGCTGGTCATTGATGCGCTTGAAGCGGTCCACGTCGAACAGCACCAGCGCCAGTGCCGTGCCACCCTTCCAGGCCGCCTCGCCCGCCGCCAGCGCCGTGTCGAAGGCGCGCCGGTTGCCAAGGCCGGTGAGCGGATCGGTGACAGTCAGCTCGCCCACCCGGATGGCGTCATTGTCCATCTGCTCGCGCACCTCGCTGAAGGTGGCCCGCAACAGGCGCACCACTTCTGTGGGGTCCAGTCCGCTCTCCACGGCGCGCACGCTTTCCTGCTCCAGTTTGTCCATGTCGCCACGCCGCTGGTGCAGCATGGCGCGAAATTCGCGGGCCAGCCGCTCGGTTTCCTGCAAGGCTTCGCGCATGCGGCATTCGTAGGGCTCCACGCGAATGTCGCGGTCGGCCCGCAGCACCTCATGGTAGCTTTGCTCGCTGAAGTCGCGGCGGTGCAGCACGTCCACCAGCAGTTGCTGAATGCGGGCCTTCTGGTCGTCGCTCATGGTGCTGAACTCGCCCAGCCCGCGCATGTAGAACATCAGCGTGCGCCACTTGCTGTCGTGGGGCACGCCCGCACGGTCCAGTATCTCGCACAGTCTATCCCCGCCCGAAAAGGTGCACTGGCGGTGTGAACAGTTGCAGGTAGTGTCAGCCATGGGAGTCTCGCTCTTCATAACGGTACAAGGCTCGGTCCACACATCGCATTGCCGGTACGGAGTTGCACCGGGCGTATGCGCCACCGCGTGCGTTCAACGGTTGTCCGTCGCCCCCCAGCACGCGGCAGGGGCGGCCTGCTGGCCGCCCCTGATGTTATCAGCTAATGCGTTGCGCCGCCATGGGGCGCCGCGCGAATTCTAGCTTTCGTAGTAGGAACGCAACATCTGGCTGCGCACGGGGTGGCGCAGCTTGCGCAACGCCTTGGCCTCAATCTGCCGGATGCGCTCGCGGGTAACGTTGAACAGCTTGCCCACTTCCTCAAGCGTGTGGTCCGACTTTTCGCCGATGCCGAAGCGCTTGCGCAGCACCTGCTCCTCGCGCGGGGTAAGGTCGGCCAGGACCGAGGCGATCTGCTCCGACAGCTTGGTGTTGACCACCTCTTCCGCCGGGGCCACGGCCTTCTTGTCCTCGATGAAGTCGCCGAGGCTGGAATCTTCCTCGTCACCGATGGGCGTTTCGAGCGAGATGGGTTCCTTGGCGATCTTCAGCACCTTCTTCACCTTGTCGATGGGGTAATCCATGCGCTCGGCGATTTCCTCGGGGGTGGGGTCGCGCCCCAGTTCCTGCACGAGGTAGCGAGAGGTGCGGATGAGCTTGTTGATGGTTTCGATCATGTGCACCGGAATGCGGATGGTGCGGGCCTGGTCGGCGATGGCGCGGGTGATGGCCTGACGTATCCACCACGTGGCGTACGTGGAGAACTTGTAGCCGCGCTGGTATTCGAACTTGTCCACGGCCTTCATCAGGCCGATGTTGCCTTCCTGGATCAGGTCCAGGAACTGCAAGCCGCGGTTGGTGTACTTTTTCGCAATGCTGACCACCAGGCGCAGGTTGGAGCGGATCAGCTCCTGCTTCGCGCGCATGGCGTGGGTGTTGCCGCGCTTGATGCGCCACAGCACTTCCTCGAGGTCCGTCACGTTGTGACAGCACTTGTCCTGCAACCGGTTCAGGATCTCGATCTTGCCGATGATCATTTCCTTGAACGAGAACAGTTCTTCCACCGTCATGCCCAGTGCCGCGGAAGCGGCCACGGGGTTCATCTCGCGCGCTTCCAGCATGCGGAAGATGTCCTGGATCTCGACCTGGGTCTTGCCCGTGGACAGGATGTAGGCGGAAAGGTCGCGCTGGCAGTTGTGCATCTGCCGCACGTAGTCTTCCACCGTCTCGATGATCCGGTCGATAAGGGTCTTTTCCAGCTTGATGTCGCGCAGCCGATTGACGATGTCTTCCTTGAAGCCCAGGATTTCCTTCTGGATGGCGGTCACCCGGCGTTCCAGGGTGCAGCAGTCGTCCAGCTTGGCGTAGACCTTGCGCTTCTTCTTGTAGGTATGCTTGATTTCGTCCAGCAGCAGGATGACCCGCGAGCGCTGGTTCATTTCATCTTCGCTGGGGTCGTCTTCCTCTATGGTCTTGACGACGTCCTTCAGCTTGATGCGGTTCTGCTTCAGGTCCTCGCCGACGTTGATCAGTTCCTCGACCGCCACCGGCACTTCAACCAGGGCGTACAGCACGTCCTGTTCGCCGAGTTCGATCTTCTTGGCGATCTGCACTTCGCCGTCGCGATCCAGCAACGGCACGGCGCCCATCTCGCGCAGATACATGCGCACAGGATCGGTGGAGCGCGACGAGTAGTCCGCCGACTCCTCGTCCTCCACCAGGTCCAGCCCCGGTTCGCCGGAAGGTTCCTCTTCCGACTCGCCGGGCGACACGGAGATATTCTTGCCGTCCTTCTCGGTATCGACAATGGCGATCTCCAGCTGGTCGAAGATCCCGATGATCTCCTCGATCTGCTCGGGTGTGTTGACCTCTGCCGGCAGGGCCTTGTTGACTTCGTCGAAGGTCAGAAAGCCGCTAACCTTGCCTTTGGCGATGAGCGACTTGATCTGCTGAATATCCTTGATGTTACCCATTCGATCTCCCCAACGTTTCCTGAAGGGCCCGGAGCAATTCAATGCCTGCGGCAGGGTCGGTGGAAGTCGCCGTCTGGCGAAGGGCGGCCATCATGCTAGATGTGCCGAGTTCCCGTGTGGTCACCGATTCGATGCCGGAAAGCAGATCCTGCAATTCCTCAAGTTCCTTGTCGCGGGGCGGGACATCGCCCGTCCTGCACCTGATCCAGAATTCCTTTTCGCGTTCCGAAAGATTGGGCAGCAGCTGTTCCGGCTCTGCGCCGTGGCGGGCCATCTTGGCCCACAGTTCCCGTGCCCACGGGCTGGCCAGCACCAGTTCGGCCCCTGCCTCGCGCAGGCGGACGAAATGGTGCGGATAGCGCACCAGAAAGAACATCACCGCCCGGTCACGCTTGGCCGGGGCGTCGCCGCTGGTGTGCACCGCGTCCACCTGACGTTGCGGTGCGGGGTTGCGCGCCTCTCGCGCACCGGGCGCAGCGGCAGCCGCGCCCTTGTAGAAATCGCCCGAAAGCCCTTCGCGGATGGCTTCCTCTCGGATGCCAAGGCCGGAAGCGATGCGCGACAGAAAACGCGATGCCAGCAACTGGCCGTCCGCGTGCCCTGCCCCGGCCTGCCGCAGCAGATTGCGCGACCACTCCAGCGCATCGCCCGGCGAATAGAGCGTGCGCAGGGTGTCGATGCAGAAATCCAGCCCGTCGGGCGCGCTCTTGCGCAGCGCCTCGAAGGCGTCCTTGCCCTGGTCGTGCAGCAGGCTGTCGATGTCCTCACCGTCGGGCAGCAGCACCACCTTGCAGCGCATGCCGCGCGTCAGCAGCATCTCGCAGGCGCGCATGGCCGCCTTGCGACCGGGGTTGTCGCCGTCGAACAGCAGTTCCACCGTGGAGCAGAACCCGCCCAACCGTTTGACCTGTTCCGGCGTCAGCGCGGTGCCCAGCGCTCCGCAGGCCATGTTGTAGCCGTACTGGTGCAGGGTCAGTACGTCCATGTACCCTTCGGTGAGCATGGCCGTCTTGTGCTGGGTCATGGCCCGGCGCGCCTGGAACAGCCCGTAGAGGTGCTCCCCTTTCTTGTAGATGGCCGAATCGCTGCTGTTGATGTACTTGGCCTGGTCCTCGTCGGCGATGATCCGCCCGCCAAAGGCGATGACCTGGCCCGCCAGGTTCTTGATGGGAAAGATCATCCGGCCCCGAAAGCGGTCGAACATGCGGCCCGCGTCGTTGCGCGAAAGCAGGCCCGCCTGCGCGGCGTCCGCCTGCTGAAATCCTGCACGGCGCAGCGCATCCGCCAGGGCCGACCATTCGCGCAGGCTCCAGCCAAGCTCGAACGAATTCACGATCTCCGGCGAAAGCTGGCGCCGCGCGATGTAGTCGCGGCATTCCTGCCCGGCAGGAATGGTCAGGTTGCGCCGGAAATGTTCGCGCGCCACGTCGTACATGCGCAGGCACTGCCGCTTGAACGACTGTTCGCGCTGCACCTTGGGGTCCGGCTTCCAGTCGTCCTCCAGCGAAACGCCCGCCTCTTCGGCCAGGGCCTCCAGCGTCTCGCGGAATTCCAGCCCGTGAATGCGCCCGTAGAAATCGAAAATGTCGCCCGAGGCCTGACAGCCGAAGCAGTAGAAAAATCCTTCCTCCTCATTGATGGAGAAGGAAGGCTTGGTCTCCTGGTGGAACGGGCACGGGGCCATCCAGCGCGGGCCGCCGGTATGGCGCAGCTCGACGTAGCGGCGCGCCACCTCCACGAGGTTCAGGCGGGCCTTGATGGCCTGCACGACCGAGCCGTCCCTGCGTTTCATGCCGCCGTTCCGGTGTTCCGGGTGCGCGAAAGGGAGGACCGCGTGGTGCGCGGGCCGCCCTGCTCCATTTTCACCGTGTTCTGCAACTGGACCAGCTACTTCAATTCGATGATGGTCACGCCGTCGCCGCCCTGGTCTTCCGGCGCCAGGACAAACGACCGCACGGCCGGAAATGACTTCAGAAACGCATGAATTTCCTTGCGCAGGGCCCCGGTGCCGCGACCGTGGATGGCCTCCACAGCCGACATGCCCGCGAGCAGGGCCTTGTCCAGCGCACGCGAAAGTTCGCTTACGGCAACATCAGCACGCATACCGCGCAAGTCAACCCTCATGGACGCGGTTGCGTCCGAAATGGTGCGGGTCACCGCGCCAACGACCACACGAGGCTTTTCGTCCAATGCAGCCAGGTCTTTAGCCTCGGCCCACATGGTCACCCCGCTCAGGTCCACGCGCACCCTGCCGCGCCGGGCGTCCACCTCTACCACGCTGCCCTTCTTGCCCCACGGCACATAGCGCACGGCCTGCCCGGTGCGCAGGCTTTCCACCTGCAACGCGGGCTGGGGTGCGTCGGCGGATGCCGGCGTGCCGTCGGCGTCGCCGTTGCCCGCGCCACCGGCAACCAGCCGGGCGCGGGTTTCCGCAAGGGCCTTCAGGGCCTGCTTGTGGCTGACCTTGCCGGACTTCCATTCATGCAGCACGGTCTTGGCCTGCCCCTGCACGGTTTCGAACAGGGTGCGGCGTTCGCGCTCGAACCGCTCGTCGAGCTTGCTGCGCTTGTCGCGCAGGCGGGCTTCTTCCGCCCGCAACGAGGAAATCTCCGCTTCGCGCTGCACGGCCAGCGTGTTCAGGCGGTCCACCAGGGCGCTGGTGTCCTCGCCGTCCAGCAGCAGGTACTGCTCGGCACGGCGCAGTACGGCCTCCGGCAGGCCGTGTTCACGGGCCACGTCCAGGGCCTGGCTGGCCCCCACCTGGTCATAGGCCAGACGAAACAGCGGGCGCTTGGTGACCGGGTCGAACAACACCGAGGCGGCGCGCACCTTGTCGCGGGTAAGGGCGTAGGCCTTCAGCGCCGGGAAGTGGGTGGCGGCCACCACGGTGGAGCCCGCGTCCATCACCTCGTCCAGCACTGCCTGGGCCAGGGCCGCGCCCTGCGCCGGGTCCGTGCCCGCGCCGAATTCGTCCAGAATCACCAGCGCGCCGGGGCCAAGGCGGTCCCACACCCCGCTCAGGTGGCGGATCTGCGCGGTGAAGGTGGACACGTTGTCCTCAAGGCTCTGCTCGTCGCCAATGAAAGCGAAAATGTCGGACCAGAACGGCAGCGAACTGCCGGGGCGCACCGGCACGGGCAGACCGGCCAGGCCCATCAGCGCGATGAGACCCAGCGTCTTCAGGCATACCGTCTTGCCACCCGCGTTGCCGCCGCTGATGACCAGGCCAAGCTGGCCGGGCAGCAGTTCGATGTCCACTGCCTGGGGCCCGTGCTGGACACCATGCCCGGCAACTGGTTTGCCCTTGCCCGTGGCGTGCGGGGCGCGGGAGGCAGGCTGCACAGCCTGCGCGGCTGCCGCCCCGCCCTTCTCGCCGCGCGCGGCGGCCAGAGCCAGCAGCGGATGGCGAGCGCCCAACAGCGAAACATGGCCGCCCTCGGTGACCGAAACGGCCCCGGCATCGCCGGATTCCTCGAACCGGGCGGACAGGGCGCAACGCGCGCACAGCACGTCGCTCTCCACCAGCAGGTCGTAGGCACCGCGCACGGAGGCCAGTTCGTCGCGCACGAGATCGGTGAGATAGCGCAGCACCTTGCGCTCTTCCTCGCGCTCCTCGCGCTTCAGTTCCTGCAGGCCGTTGTTCAGCTCCACCAGGAACATGGGCTCGAAGTAGCAGGTTTCGCCGGTCTGCGAATAGTCGTGGATGATGCCCTGCAAGCGGCCCTTGAAGTTGGACTTCAGGGGCAGCACGTACCGGTCGGACGAAAGGGTCATGAACTCGTCCTGCAGGTAGTGGGCGATGTTGTAGCGCTGGGCGTATTCCTTGACCTTGCGGGTGCACTGCTGATGGATGCGGCGGATTTCGCCGCGCACCAGCGAAAGTTCGGGCGAGCTTTCGTCGCGCAGCAGCCCGTCGTCGGACACGCAGCGGTCAAGACCGGACACGGTGCGCTGCGGCAGCGGATGGCCGTCCACCAGAGCGGTCAACAGATCCCAACGGCCCCCGGTTGACTGCCCCTCGCGGATGGACACGGCCAGCTTGCGGGCCAGCCCCAAGGTCTGGCGCAAGGCCCACAGCGCGTCCAGGTCCAGCACCGTGGCCGGGGCGTCCAGCGCGCGGAACACGCCGTCCAGCGGAGGAAAGGAGGAAAGGCGGAATCCGGTATGCCCGGCCCAGCGCCGCGCCTCGTCGAACAGGGCGGCGGCATGGTGCACGGCGTCGATGCCGGTCAGCGGGCGCACGGCAAGGGCCGCCTCCGCTCCGGCTTCGGAAACGCACAATCCGGCAAGATGTGTGAGCACCTTGCCGAATTCCAGCACCTGAAGGCTGCGGGATTCCATGTGAAAGGCTACCCCGCCAGGCGCGCGCGAACGGTGGCGGAAAGCGCCTTGCCGTCCACCCGGCCCTTGTGGGCGTTCATGATGGCCTGCATCACCCGGCCCATGTCCTGCGGACCCTTGGCACCGGTTTCGGCGATGGCGGCATCGATGGCGGCGGCAAGTTCGTCGCCTTCCAGCGGGGTGGGCAGGTAGTCGCGCAGGATGACCAGTTCCGCCTGCTCCTTGTCGGCCAGGTCGGTACGGCCCGCGGCGGTGAACTGCTCGATGGAGTCCTGCCGCTGCTTGGCCTGCTTCAGCACCACGTCCAGCAGTTCCGCCTCGGTCACCGGGCGCATCAGCTCCACCTGCATGTTCTTGGCGGCCGTCTTCAGCATGCGCAGCACGCCCAGGCGCACCGCGTCCTTGGCCTTGTAGGCCGACACGTAGTCCTTCTCGATGCGTTCGGAAAGATTCATGGGTGCCACCAGAGCGGAAGAATGGGGGTTCCGGAAATACGGAATACGGGAAACCCGGAAGACCTCCGGGTTTCCCGTTCCAGGCATGTCGCGGCTGCGTGTGGGGCAGTGCCCCGCGCAGGCGAAGCGGCTTAGGCCATGTTCATCTTCCTGATCTTCTTCAGGAGACGCTTGCGGGCGGCCGCCTTCTTCTTCTTGCGCATCACGCTGGGCTTTTCGTAGTGCTGACGCTTCTTCATTTCGGAAAGAACGCCGGCCTTTTCGACCTGCTTCTTGAAGCGACGCAGCGCGATGTCGAAGTTGTATTCGTCGTCGTTAAGATACACACCGGGCAAAGAAATCACCCCCTTCGCCAGAAATCCCCTTGCGGGGTGGGTGCGAACGGGTTGTTTACACCGCCCGCGCGCAAAAGGCAAGCCCTGTCCGAGCCCGCCAAGGATCAACCTGACAGGGCCATGCCGGACAGGGCCGAAAAAGAACCCGTTGGCGGCCCAGCACAAGGCGGCCGGAACGGGTGGAAAGCTGGCGCCTAGTGATGCCCCTCGGAATGACAGCCACCCTTGCAGGTTTCCATCACCGACTTCAGGATCACGTAGCCCACGCCGCTGCAGATCACGAACAGGACGGCGTACAGTACGCCGAAGAAGATGGAATGATCGGGCATCCACCACGGAATGTCCTGCGGCAGGGGGCTGTGTATGGTTTCACCGTGCAGCATGTTGTTCCTCCGACCCTACTTGATCGAGTCCTTCAGGGTCTTGCCGGGGCGGAACTTGACCACCTTGGACGCGGGAATCTTGATTTCCGCGCCGGTACGGGGGTTGCGACCCTTGCGCGCCTGGCGATCTTCGACCGCGAAGGTGCCGAAGCCGGTCAGGGTAAGCTTGCCTTCGGCGGCCAGAGCGTCCTTCACCGCGTCCAGGAACGCGTTCAGCGAGCGCTCGGCGCTGGCCTTGGTCAGGTTGGCCTTTGCCGCGATCTTGTCGACCAGATCAGCCTTGGTCATCTGCCTTTCCTCCTCTCGGGTTAGCTGCGGTCAGGTTGCCTGGGGACTTCAGCGCCGAGGGCGGTACGACACCCTGCTTGCGCTTTTTTTCTCAAGCCACCCTTGGAATACCAAAGGCGCACCCGGCACGCAACGGAACAACGGTACACTCCGCATCGACAAACATGATTCCCGGCATAAAGTCAAGGCTGTCAGGGGATTTTGACGGATTCCGAGAGCATGTGAAAATCTTCCGGAGCAAGGCTTTCCGGCCGCACCGCCGGGTCCAGCCCCAGCCCCGTCAGCAGCGCGGGCACATCACCCTGCACATAACCACGCAAAATTCTTTGCAACTGTTTGCGGCGTTGCTGAAAACACACCTTCAGCAAGCGCGAAAGGCGCGCCGGATCGAACCGGCCCCGCGCCGCGCCCAGCGGCACGAAGGACAGCACGGCGGAATCAACCTTGGGACGCGGCACGAAAACCTGCGGCGGCACGATGAATTCCATGCGCGGCGTGACAAAGCTTTGCAGCCACACCGAAAGCGCACCATATGCCCCGCCGCCCGGCGCGGCCACTATGCGCTCGCCCACCTCCTTCTGGATCATGAACACCGCCCGCGCAAGGCCGGGGGCCGTGCTCAGGATGTCCCACATCAGCGGCGAGGCCACGTTGTAGGGCAGATTGCCGATGACCTTCCACGAGCGGGCCGGGGTCAGCCTTTCCCACGGGAACAGCAGCGCGTCGGTGAGCACCGGAGTGATCAGCGGCGGTTCCGCCGGGCGGGTGCGGCCATGTTCGGTCGCCCAGTGGTAGTCCTTTTCCAGCAGGAACAACTGGGCGGGACCGGCGGCATGGATGTGCCGCGTCAGCGCGCCGGGGCCGGGGCCGATCTCGATGACCCGGTCCTCCGGCCCGATGCGCAGGGCCGCCACAATCTTGGCGGCGATGTTGCGGTCACGCAGGAAGTTCTGGCCCAGGCTCTTCTTGGCGCGCGGCCCCCCTGCCCCATCGGGTGACGGCATGGTGTCGTCCGCGCTCGCTCCGGCACTTGCGGTGGCGGACACGTCCGCGTCCGTGCCGTCCGCATCCGGCGTCGGGCCGTCGAAGCGGTTGCGGCCCCGCCCTGCGGAACCAGCCCCCGAACGGTTCGAACAACCCGAACGGGGCCGGGAATGGCCGGGCTTGCCGGAATGCTTGCCGCGCTGGGTCATGAACGATCTCCATCATGGCCGCCGGTTGTATCGGCGCCCACGGTTCGGTCAGTCTGTGAAGGCTGGGGGGACTGGTGGAGCCGGCCAGCGTGAGAAGTCTGGCCTGTCCGGTCTGTCTGGCCTGTCCGGTCTGTCTGGCCTGTCCGGTCTGTCTGGCCTGCCTGGGCGTGCAGGCCTGCCTGGGCAAACCCGGCGTCACGCCGGGCCTGCCAGGCGCGCAGCAGCTTGATGGTCCTGCGCTGGCGGTAGGCGTTCACCCCGCGAAAGGTCAACATGTACGTGACGAAGGCGGCGGGAATGCCCAGCACCACCCCGCCCAGGCACATCACCAGAAAGAAATCCAGCCCCAGTTCCAGCATGTGGGTCATGCCCAGGTGGGACGGATCGAAGGCCACGGTGGTGTGCCAGAGCAGACCCCCCACCCAGTACAGCATGGCGTAAAAGGGTATGACGTTGAGCGGATTGGACACGAACGTGCCGATGGCCGCACCCACGGGGTTGCCCCGCAGCACGAAGGCCAGCGCCAGCGAAACCACCGTCTGGAACGGAATTATGGGCAGAAAGCCCACGAACACGCCCACGGCCAGCCCCATGGCCAGCGAATGGGCCGACGCGGACTGGCGCATCAGCCGCAGATACTGAAAGCGCACGAAGCGCTGCAGCCTACCCCACCATTCCATCGTCAATCCCTGACAGGCACACCGCCGGGCGAGCCGTCACAGTGCTTGCGAAGCGCATCATTCCATCCTGTCGAAGCGTTCAAAGCGCATCACCAGCCCGGCCCGCCCCTGGGTGGCCGAGCGCAGGGCGGTGGAAAAGCCGAACAGTTCGCGCAGCGGGGCCAGGGCCTGCACCACCTTCTGGCCGGAATGGTCGAACATGTTCTCGACCTTGCCTCCGCGCGCACCCAGCAGGCCGATGGCCGACCCCACGTGGGCCTCGGGCACGCCGATCTCCACGAACATTATGGGCTCCAGCAACACCGGATTGGCCTTGGACAGGGCATCCTTGACGGCGGCCACGGCGGCCATGTGGTAGCCCGCCGGGCTGGAGGCGCCGTCGCGGCGGCGCAGTTCGGTAACGGCAATCTCCACGTCCTGCACGGGGTAACCCTTGACCACCCCGCTTTGCAGGCTGTCGGTGATGCCCTGCTCCACGGCGTCCACCCACTGGCGGGGCCATTGCTGGGTGTCCACCTCGAAGCGGATGCGGGTGCCTTCGTCGCGCGGGCGGGGGGCCATGGACACGGCCACGTACCCATAATGCTGCTGGTCGCCCAGTTCGCGGTCGAATTCGCCGCTGCCCGTGGCGGCGGAAAGAATGGTTTCCTGATGCACCACCTGCGGGTTGCCCACGCGGGGCGACACGCCGTATTCGCGGCGCATGCGTTCAAGCACCACTTCAAGATGCAACTCGCCCATGCCGGACACGATGCGCTGGCCGGTGCCTTCGTCCAGTTCCACGGCCAGGGTGGGGTCTTCCAGCGTGAAGCGTTCCAGCACCTCGTCCAGCTTGGCGCCCTCCTCGGTGTTGCGCGGCTCCAGCGCCAGCGAGATCACCGGGCGGTACGCGGCAATGTTTTCCAGCAGCAATGGCCGGGCCGGGTCGGACAGGGTGTCGCCGGTACGTACCGATCGCAGCCCAACGGCGGCCACGATGTCGCCCGCCACGGCGGTTTCGATCTGCTCGCGCCGCCCGGCGTGCAGGCGATACAGCTTGGAGAAGCGCTCGTCCTTCTCGCGGGTGACGTTGCGGCAGGCATCCCCTTCGGACGCCGCGCCCGCGTACAGGCGCAGCAGGGCGTATTTGCGACTGCCTTCCATGACCACCTTGAACACCAGCGCGGACAGGGGCGCATCCGGATCGAACGGCACGGGCACCTTGCGGCCCTGCGCGGTGTCGTAGCCCAGCACCGGGGCGGTTTCGTCCGGGCCGGGCAGGTACGCGCACACCCCGTCCAGCACGGGCTGCACGCCCGTATTGCGCAGGGCGGATCCCGCGAACACCGGCACCGCCCGGCGGGCCAGG
>NZ_VSMK01000331.1 GCF_011682075.1 Nitratidesulfovibrio liaohensis | reverse complement strand
ACCGCGCGCCGTGACCTGACCGCCCCCCTCGCGGCTTGACCCGGCGCGCGGCGTGGCGTAAGCCCCCCGTTCCGCCGCCCACCTCCCGCAGCCCGTACCCTCCGCCGCCTTACGCGCCGCCTTCCGGCCACCATTCGGCCACAATCCGACCTCGCGGGCTCGGTTCGCGGCCCATCTCGCTTTTCCGGAGTTCCGCATGAACGAACTGCTCTGGTTGTGCTTCGCCCTGTTCGACATGGGCATCACCGTACTCATGCACCGCCTGTTCGGCGCCGCCGGGCTGCATGCCCTCATCGTGCTCAACCTGATGGTGTGCAACATCCAGGTGCTGAAAACCGTGACCCTGTTCGGCATGACCACCACCCTCGGCAACATCGTGTACGCCGGGGTGTTCCTGGCCACCGACATGCTGGGCGAATTTCACGGCAAGGCAGAGGCGCGCAAGGGCGTGCTGCTCGGCTTCATCACCCTGCTGCTGGGCACGGCCTACATGCAGGCCTCGCTGTTGTATGCCCCGGCCCCTTCGGACTTCGCCCAGCCGCACCTGGAAGCCCTGTTCGGCCTGCTGCCGCGCCTGGCCGGGGCCAGCCTGCTGGCCTACCTGGTCTCGCAATACCACGACGTGTGGGCCTACCACTTCTGGATGCAGCGCACCGGAGGCCGCCACCTGTGGCTGCGCAACAATGCCAGCACCCTGGTCAGCCAGGTGCTCGATTCCTCGGTGTTCTGCCTGGCCGCCTTCACCGGGGTGTACCCGTTCGAGGTGGTGCTGGAGATCATGCTGACCACCTACCTGTTCAAGGCCGTGGTGGCCCTGCTGGACACCCCGTTCATCTACCTGGCCCGCCGCCTGCAGCGCGCACGCCCGGCGGACGCCCGCGCAGCCGCTGCGGCTGGATGAAAACCGGGCTACCGGCACTGCCTGCCCGCCAGCCGCCAGTGCTGCCACGGCATGGCGAGCGTCCATGGCACGCAATGCGCCGCCCCGCGTTCCAATGTGAAAAGGCCGGGCTCCTCAGGGAGTCCGGCCTTGTGTTTGTCTGTCCGCTGTGCGGTCGTGAACGGTCTCTCGTCCGCACGACCAGGCGGACCTTGCCGCCTGCTGATGCGGCCCTACCCGCCAGCACCGGAAGGGTCCACCAGGGTGCCAACAAGCGGCGCCTGCCCGGCGGTGCCATCCTTGTCGTACACGTACGCGCCAATGGCGCAGCGGAAGCGGTACTTGTCGCCCCGGTGCAGGGCGCGGCCGAATTCCACGGCCCGCCCCGTATCGGTGTAGACTACGCTCTCCACCCAGATGCACGGGCAGTTGTCGCCGATCTTCAGGTACTTGCGCTCATTCTCCGTGGGCATCACCGCCCCCAGTTCCTGCCGTGAATGCAAAAGGCGTATGCCGTAATCCTCGTGCAGCACCTTGTAGAGCGCGGTATCCAGCTTCTTTTCCAGAAAGTCCGGAACCATGTCCGTGGGCAGGATGGAGCGTTCAAGCACCAGCGGCACGCCGCTGGCCAGCATCAGCCGGTACAGGAAGATCACCGGCTGACTCACGGCAAGGTTCAGGTGGGCGGCCACCTCCGCATCGGCGAATTCTATGCCCGCCGCAATGGTCTTGTAATGCGGCTCCAGCCCGGCGTTGACGATGTCGTCGTAGTACGTGGTGATGCTTTCCAGCGAACGGGTGAGCACGGGGTTCTTTTCCGAAAGCAGGAACGTGCCCTTGCTGCGCTTGCGCACCACCATGTGGTCGTTGACCAGTTTGTCGATGGCCTGGCGCACGGTCATGCGATGCACACCGAACATGGCGGCCAGGTCGTTCTCGTTGGGAATCTTGTCCCCCGGCTGGTACACCTTGTTCCGTATCTGCTCCGAAAGCCATTCGTAGATGACGAGATACTTCGATTTAGCCATGTCCTTTCCGTGGCCGGGCACGGTGCAGACACCGTACCCCGCGTATTCCCCCTCATTTCGCTTGTTGCAGTCCGCAGGGGAGCAAACAGCCTCACCCGTCAGCAGCGGACACAGCCCGCGTACCACGGAAGCGTTCGCCAGGCCAGCCCCAGGGCGTATTTTGTCCGTTTTCATCCGGCATCCCCCGGCATGGCACGTCCGAGCGCGGCGGCCTCAGGTGGGATACGGCGCCTCGCCTCGGGCAAGGCGCGCCTCTATGGCTTCGATGACGGAAAAACAGTCGGCGATGGAATCCACCACATAGTGCGCCCCGGCCTCGCGCAGCCGAGCGGTGACCACGGCCATGCGCGCGGCCAGCTGATCAGGGGGCATGCGCGCGGCATCCGCCTCGGAAAGGCCCATGTCATTGCCGGTGCGCACCACGCCCACGGTCCACATGCCCGCGTTGCGCCCCTCGTGCATGTCGGCCACCGTGTCGCCGATCTTGACCATGGATTCCATGGGATGCACACCCAGCCGCATGGCGTTCAGATAGCACATCCACGGATACGGACGCCCGGCGGGCACCTCGGACGCATGCACCACCACGTCGGGGCTGTAGCCCTGGCGGGCCGCCTCGGGCACCAGCACTTCCATCATGGGGCCGGTGTAGCCGGTACACGAGCCAAGGCCCATGCCTCGGCCCCGCACCCGGTCCACGAATTCCCCAAGGCCGGGAACCGGCACGGCATGGGCGGCGATGGTTTGCAACATCAGCGGCTCCACGTCGCGGTACACGGCGTCCACCGCCACCTCGCCGGGCACATGCCCGTGCGCGGCGCGCCAGCGGGCCGCCACGCCATCCATGCCCAGCATGCGGCGCACGTGCTCGCGCTTTTCGGTGCCCATGGGTTCGCGAGCCTCGGACACGGTCACCTCTACTCCATGCAGGGCAAAGGCCTGCACGAAGACCGCCGCCGGCCCCAGGCAGCCGTGGTCCACGGCGGTGCCAGCCCAGTCCAGCACCACGGCCCGCACCGGGCCGTGGTACACGCGGGTACGAAGAAACGGCTTCATGTTCACCTGCCCACAGTTTTGAAAGGCTGGCAACCTTCCAGAGGAACAATACCGGCCAGAGGAACGGTACCGGCACCCCTGCAAGGATGCCGGTACACGCCCTGTAACCGAGGAAGGGGGAGTACCCGCCCTTCGGGTTTATCTCGAATGGCACTGGCGGCGCGCCGTTCCGGGCTTGGGCCATGGCCTGTCCGGGTTCATTGCTGCGCACCGTACGGTGCGCCGCCCATGCCGTATTACCCTGCTGGGGCGGCTACTTGGGGAAGTGCCGCTTGTCCAGGTGTTCGTACTTGGGCAGGTGCCGGGTGGGCAGGGCCAGGGCATCGCGCCGGAAGGGCGGAGCCAGGCGGGTGCCGTCGGTCATGATCTCGATGACGGCAGGCTTGCGGCTCTTGCGGGCAGCGTCCAGCGCGTCGGCCAGGTCGGCCTGGGTGTTCACCTTGTAGCCCGTGGCGCCCATGGCTTGCGCGATGGCCGCGTAGGAGTTGGACCAGATGTCCGCGCCAACGAAGCGGTTGTTGTAGAAGTCCACCTGGTTCTTCTTTTCCGCGCACCACGCCCCGTTGTTGTACACGGTGGCGATGACCGGCAGGTTGTACTGCACGGCGGTGGGCACCTCGAACAGGCTCATGCCCCACGCGCCGTCACCCACGATGGCCACCACCGTGTCCTCGGGGCAGGCCAGCTGCGCGCCAAGGCCCGCCTGATAGGCGAAACCGGTGTTGCCGAAGGTCAGCGTGGCCACCGAACGCTTGGCGTTGCGGAAGCGCAGGTAGCTGTTGGCCGTGGACGAGGTGTTGCCGATGTCGGTGGTGGCGATGGCGTTGTGCTCGGTGACGAAGCGGCCCACCACGTCCAGCGCCTTGCGCGGATGCATGCGGCCTTCCATCACCGGTTCGTCGGCGATGGCGGCGATTTCCTTGTACCAGTCCTCCAGTTCCGCCTTGACCATGCCGTACACGGCATCGTCGCGCTTGGGATTCGGCATGGCTTCTCGCACGCGGGCCAGCAGTTCCACGGCGGCGTCCTTGGCGTCGGCGCACAGGCCCACGGCCACGGGATGGGTCTTGGCGATGTGGCGGGGATTGATGTCGATCTGGACGATCTTGGCGGTCTTCGGGAAGTAGTTGATGTCGTACTGCGGCAACGTGCCGAAGTAGGACAGCCGGGTGCCGATGGCCAGGATGACGTCGGCCTGCTGCAGGATGCGCATGGCCGCCTTGGAACCCATGTACCCGATGGGGCCGGTCCACAGCGGGTGGTCGCAGGGGAAGGCGTCGTTGTGCAGGTAGGTGCAGGCCACGGGGGCATTCAGGTGTTCCGCCAGGGCCTTCACGGTTTCCAGCGCGTCGGAATCCACCACCCCGCGACCGGAGACGATGACCGGACGCTTGGCGGCCTTCAGTACTTCCACCGCCTCGCGGAACTGCTCCGGATTGCCGATGCCGCCAGGGGCCACGCGATACTGCGACGGGGTCAGAATGTCCTCGTCCAGTTCGCCGTAGAAGAAGTCGCGCGGGATATCCACCAGCACCGGGCCGCGTTCGGCGTAGGCGATGCGGAAGGCGGTGCGCAGGATGTCGGCGGCGCGCTTGGGGTGCGGCACGCGAAGTGATGCTTTCGTGATCGGCTTGAACATGTTCCAGGTGTCACATTCCTGAAAGCCGTCCCAACCCACAGAAATGCTGCCCGCGCTGGGCGAAATGAGCACCATGGGCGTGTGAGCCATGTTGGCAGTGGCCACCGCCGTGGCGTAGTTGGTGATGCCGGGGCCGTTCTGGCCGATGCAAACGCCCGCCCTGCCAGTCATTCTGGTAAAGGCGTCCTCCATGTGGCCTGCCGTCTGTTCGTGACGCACCGAAATGAAATCGATGCCCGCCGCCGGAAACAGGTCCAGCAGATCCATGAAAGCGGAGCCGAGAATGCCGCTGACATGGGTGACGCCTTCCTGCACCAGCACTTCCGCCATTGCTTCACTGGGGGTCATCTTGGGCATTTCAAAGCCTCCTCGGGGGCATGCCGTGCCGTCTTTGCCTGACAATGCACGGTGTTGAAGTAGTTTTACGCCGAGTTCCCGCCCGTCGTAAAAAACGCTTGACAGAAAAATAACAAAGCCTCATTTCTTTGTCTAGACAAAGCGAAAAAGAAGACCGCAATCTTCGAAGTTTCGCAAAATTTCCTGGAGGACCGCCCGGAACACTGCCCATTGACGGATCATATCCGCACTATTCCCGCCCGGAGGTACACTTCCTGCGGTCCGCATCACAGGTGCCATCATTTTTCCTGACAACCTCAAGGAGCAGGACATGAGCCCCAGTCTGAAGCATGACCCAGCGGCATACGCAGCGGCCGACATGGCCCACGTGTGGCATCACCTCGTCCAGCACCAGGCCCTCGCCGGAAAAGGCCCCATGATCGTGGTCGAAGGCGAAGGACTGAAGCTGCGGGACATCAACGGCAAGGAATACCTGGACGCCACCTCTGGCGGCGTGTGGTGCGTGAACGTGGGCTACGGCCGCGAACGCATCGCCAAGGCGGTGTACGAACAACTCAGGGCCATGCCCTACTACGCGGCCACTGCCGGCAACATTCCCTACATCGAATTCGCCCGTAAGCTGGTCTCTCACATGCCCGGCCTGTCGCGGGTATACCTTTCCAACAGCGGGTCCGAGGCCAACGAAAAGGCCTACAAGATGATCCGGGCGCTGGCCCACATTTCGGGCAACACCACCAAGAAGAAGATCCTGTTCCGCGCCCGCGACTACCATGGCACCACCCTGGGCGCCCTCAGTTCCACCGGTCAGGCGGAACGCAAGGAATGGTTCGGCCCGTTCGTCCCCGGCTTCGTCGAATTCCCCCATGCCTGCTGTTACCGCTGCGCCTTCGGCAAAACCTATCCCGGCTGCGACCTTGACTGTGTCAAGGCGGTCGACCGCATCATTCGCGAAGAAGGTCCGGAAACAGTCGGCGGCCTCATCGTCGAACCCATCACGGCGGGCGGCGGGGTCATTCCCCCGGTGGCCGAGTACTACACCGAACTTGCGGCGGTCTGTCGCAACCACGGCGTGCTGCTGATCATGGACGAAGTGGTCTGCGGCATGGGCCGCACCGGCACCATGCTCGGCTACCAGCACTACGGCGTCACGCCCGACATCGTGACCATGGCAAAGGGTGTGGCCAGCGCCTACATGCCCATCTCGGTCACCGTCACCACCGAAGACCTCTTCACATCCTTCCTGCACGACCCGGGCGACAAACTGGCCTACTTCCGTGACATCAGCACCTACGGCGGGTGCGCCGCCGGGTGCAGCGCCGCCCTGGAGAACATGGCCATCATCGAGGAGGAAAACCTGCTCGATAACGTCAGGGCCATGGGCGACTACCTGCTGGCGGGCCTGAAGGAACTGGGCAAGCTGCCTTATGTGGGGGACGTGCGAGGCAAGGGTCTGTTGTGTGGTGTGGAACTGGTGGAAGACAAGGCGAGCAGGAAACCCCTGCCCGAAGGCAAGGTCATCCAGGTGGTGGGCGAAATGGCGGCCAACGGCGTGCTGGTGGGCCGCACCAACCGCAGCCTGCCCGGCCACAACAACATCATCAATATCGCCCCGGCCTACGTGGTCACCCGGGATGACATCGACGTCATTCTCCGCGCCCTGCGCGCGGCCATGACCAAGGTGCTCGGTTGATACCCGCAATCACCTCACAGGAGCACCCCATGCAGGTCGGCATTCTGAAAGAGATCAAGGTACTGGAGAACCGCGTGGCCATGACGCCCGCGGGTGTGGTGGCCATGCGGTCGCACGGGCACTCGGTGCTGGTGCAGGCCGGTGCGGGCGAAGGCGCGGGCTTTGGCGATGACGAATACGTGGCCGCGGGCGCGGTCATGGCCGATGCGCGGACCATCTTTGCCGAATGCGGCATGGTCATGCACGTCAAGGAACCGCAGCCTTCGGAATACGGCATGCTGCGCAAGAATCAGATACTGTTCACCTACCTGCACCTGGCCGCCGACGAGGAACAGACCCACGCGCTGGTGGCCGCGCGCAGCGTGAACATCGCCTACGAAACCATCCAGAAGGCGGACGGCTCGTTGCCGCTGCTTACCCCCATGTCCGAGGTGGCGGGCCGCATGGCCATTCAGCAGGCCGCAAAATACCTGGAAATACCCACGGGGGGCATGGGCAAGCTGATGGGCGGCGTGCCCGGCGTGGAACCCGCCGTGGTGGTGGTCATCGGCGGGGGCACCGTGGGCATCAACGCGGCCAAGATGGCCTGCGGCCTTGGCGCAACGGTGTACCTGCTGGACAAGAACCTGGACCGGCTGCGCTACCTCAGCGACGTGATGCCCCCCAACTGTATCACCATGATGTCCGGCCCCTACGCCATCCGCAAGCTGCTGCCCCAAGCCGACGTGGTGGTGGGCGCGGTGCTGGTGCCCGGCGCCAAGGCGCCCCACCTGGTCACCCGCGAAGACCTGAAACAGATGCGCAGGGGCTCCATCCTGGTGGATGTGGCCATCGACCAGGGCGGCTGCTTCGAAACCTCCCGCCCGACCACCCATGCCGACCCGGTATACGTGGTGGACGGCGTGAGCCACTACTGCGTGGCCAACATACCCGGCGCGGTGGCCATGACCTCCACCGCCGCGCTGACCAACGCAACCCTTCCCTACGCCCTGACCATCGCGGACATGGGGTGGAAGGAAGCCTGCCGCCAGCACGCGGACATCCGCAAGGGGCTGAACGTGGTGGACGGCAAGATAACCTACCCGGCCGTGGCCGAAGCCTTCGGGCTGCCGCACGCGCCGGTTGAAGAGGTGTTGTAGTCGGGGCAATCCGGGCACGGCCGGTCCCCGCACGGGGGTCGGCCAGGTACGCCCCGCCCCCGGAAGCATGACGACGACGCGGAATCCGCCGCCCCTGTCAACGCGGCAGCCCGTTTCCTGCGCGCCCGCCCCCTCCCCCAAGGGCGGGCCGCAGGAGACGGCCACCCCGCCGATGGAGCGTACCCGTGCAAAACGCCGCCAGACCACGGAACAAGATCGAAGTATGCAATCTCACCAAGCGGTTCGGAGAACTGCTGGTGCTCAACGACATCTCCTTCTCGGTGGCCGAGGGCGAGTTCGTGGCCATCGTCGGCCCCACGGGCTGCGGCAAGACCACCTTCCTCAACACCCTGTCCTGCCTGCTGCCCGCATCGAGCGGACAGATCCTCATCGACGGCACCCCCGCCAACCCCAAGCGCCACAACATCTCCTACGTCTTCCAGGAACCCACCTGCCTGCCCTGGCGCACCGTGCGCGAAAACGTGGCCTACGGCATGGAGGTCAAGGGACGCCCCCGGAAGGAGATCGACGAGCGGCTCGACCATATCCTGGACATGGTGGGGCTGACCCAGTGCGCGAACCTATATCCCAACCAGATATCCGCCAGCATGCAGCAGCGCATCGCGGTTTCGCGCGCGTTCGCCGTTGACCCGGACCTGCTGCTGATGGACGAGCCGTACGGCCAACTGGACGTGAAGCTGCGGTTCTACCTGGAGGACGAACTGGTCAACCTGTGGCGCAAGCTGAAAAGCACGGTGCTGTTCATCACCCACAACATCGAGGAAGCGGTCTACGTTTCCGAGCGCATCCTGGTGCTGTCCAACAAGCCCACCCGCATCAAGGCGGAGGTGAAGGTGGACCTGCCCCGCCCGCGCGACTTCATGGACCCGGAATTCGTGCGCATCCGTGAACACGTCACGGACCTCATCAGATGGTGGTAACCCCCCAAGGGGACACGCAATGGCAAGAACATACGCCCAGACAGTCTACCGTAACCTGCTTCAAGGAGGTCTGACCATGCTCCAGATGAAACGTTGGGTTGGATTTGCGGCTGCCGTGAT
The DNA here is from genome assembly GCF_011682075.1 of Nitratidesulfovibrio liaohensis. Taxonomy (GTDB): domain Bacteria; phylum Desulfobacterota; class Desulfovibrionia; order Desulfovibrionales; family Desulfovibrionaceae; genus Cupidesulfovibrio; species Cupidesulfovibrio liaohensis. Next base: position 32,624 of record NZ_VSMK01000331.1, on the reverse strand, counting down.
GGCTCTTCTTGCCATGGCGGTGACGGCCCTTGCCGCCGAGGTGAAGCCCCTGGACACCACCTGGCAGGCCGAGCACGAAACCTTCGTGCCCTGGTACGCCAAGCAGCAAGGCTGGGACAAGGCCGCCGGTTTCGACTTCAAGCTGCACATGTTTGATTCGGGCATGGCCCAGATCGAGGCCCTGCCCGCCAAACAGTGGGTCGTGGGCGGCACGGGCGGCGTGCCCATGATGTTCGGCGCGCTGCGCCAGAACGCCTACCTCATCGCCATCGCCAACGATGAGTCGGTGACCAATGCGGTGCTGGTGCGCCCGGACAGCCCCATCCTGAAGACCAAGGGCTTCAACCCCAAGCACCCCGACGTGTTCGGCTCGCCTGAAAGCGTCAAGGGCAAGACCATCCTCGCCACCACCATCTCGTCCGGCCACTACGCCATGAGCCTGTGGCTGAAGTCGCTTGGCCTGACCGACAAGGACGTGACCATCAAGAACATGGACCCCGCCCAGTGCGTGGCCGCGTTCGAAAAGGGCATCGGCGACGCCGTGGTGCTGTGGGCCCCGCAAATGTACAACGGCCTCAAGAAGGGCTGGAAGGTTGCCTCCGACGTCAAGACGGCGGGCGGCTTCGTGCCCATCGTGCTCATCGGCGACAAGGAATACTGTGACAAGAACCCCGAAGAAGTGGCGCGTTTCCTCAAGGTGTACTTCCAGGGCATCGACGCGCTGCGTGCCGAAGGCGTGAAGCTGGCCCCCGAATACACCCGTTTCCTGAAGTGGGCCGGGCTGAACATGACCGAAGAAGAAGCAAAGATGGACCTGGAACTGCACCCGGTGTTCACCTTGCAGGAACAGCTGAAGATGTTCGATGCCTCCACCGGTGAAAGCCAGGTGCAGGCATGGCAGAAGGACCTGGTGAAGTTCTTTACCGAACTCGGCAAGCTGAAGCCTGCTGAAGGCGAGAAGCTGCTGACCGGCTACTACATCACCGACAAGTTCCTGAAGCTCGTGCCCACCGTGAAGTAACCGTTTCCGCACGGCGCCCGCCCGCGCGGGGCGGGCGCCGCTCCCCTCCACCGCCGACACCGGAGGCATGCATGACCGCATATCGCGAGGTTGTCGTAAGAACGCCGCTGGCGCTGAAAATACTGCCCATCGTCAGCGTGGCCACGTTCTTCATCGCATGGGAGATCGTCGTGCGCACCGGGGTCGTGCCGGACACCATGCTGGCCGCGCCCACCACCGTGACGCAACTGCTGTTCGACAAGTTCACCAACATGGACCCCGACGGCGCCCTGCTGCACCAGCACGCCTGGGTCAGCATCCAGGAGGCCTTCGGCGGCTATTTCCTGGCCCTGGCCGTGGGGCTGCCGCTGGGGCTGGCCATGGGCTGGTTCAACGTGGCCGAGGGCCTTGCGCGGCCCATCTTCGAGATCATCCGGCCCATTCCCCCCGTGGCGTGGATACCCCTGACCATCTTCTGGTTCGGCATCGGGCTGCCCGGCAAGATATTCATCATCTGGCTGGGGGGGCTGGTTCCGTGCGTCATCAACGCCTACGTGGGGGTCAAGATGACCAATCCCACGCTCATCCAGATGGCCCGCACCTACGGGGCCAGCGACTGGCAGATTTTCAGGCAGCTGTGCATCCCTTCCGCCCTGCCCATGGTCTTCGGCGCCCTGCAGATCGCGCTGGCCTGCTGCTGGACCAACCTTGTCGCGGCGGAACTGCTGGCCGCCGACGCGGGCCTGGGGTTCATGATCACCATGGGCCGTCGCCTGGCCATGCCCGAAATGGTGGTGCTGGGCATGTTCATGGTGGGGCTGACCGGCGCCTTCATCGGCGTGATCATCGACAGGGTGGAAAAGCGGCTGCTGGCCGGAATCAGGAGGTAGACCATGTCGCAGGAAGCCACGTGCAGCGCCGCAAGCTCTTCCATCGCCAACGAGACCGTGGGGCAGGTGGTGGACCGCGGCCCCATCAGCCTGGGGCGCATCCTCACCAACCGCTGGTTCCTTCATACCGTGTCCATCGTAGCGTTCTTCTGGTTGTGGGACTGGCTGGCCCGCTCCAACGTGCTGGGCGCGGGCAGCAGCGTCCTGGCCCGCCCGCATGAAGTGCTGGAACAGCTGGCGGTGCTCACCCGCGAGGAACTGGCGGAACTGACCCTTTGGGGCCACGTGTGGGCCAGCACCCAGCGCGTGGTGATAGGCTTTTCCATCGCCGCCGCCATCGCCGTTCCGCTGGGGCTGTTCATGGCGCTGAACCGCTACGTCAACGCCATCGTCAAGCCCCTGTTCGACCTGCTGAAGCCCATGCCGCCCATCTCGTGGATATCCATATCCATCCTGTGGTTCGGCATCGGCGAAACGTCCAAGGTGTTCATCATCGTGCTGGGCACCTTCGTGCCGTGCCTGCTCAACGCCTACAACGGCGTGCGCCTGGTGGAGCCGGAACTGTACGATGTGGTGCGCATGCTGGGCGGCAAGCGGCGCGACGAGATATTGCACGTCTGTTTTCCCGCCTCGTTCCCGGCCATCTTCGCTGGGCTGCAGATATCGCTCAGCATCGCCTGGACCTGCGTGCTGGCGGCGGAACTGGTCAGCGCCCGTTCGGGCATGGGGTACATCATCGTGCAGGGCATGAACCTGTCGCAACCGGCCATGGTCATCGGCGGCATGGCGGTCATCGCGGCGGCGGCGTGGGGCACCACGCTGCTGGTCACCGCGCTGGAACGCAAGCTGTGTCCGTGGAAGCGCAAGATCGTGGGCCTGTAGCCCCACCGCCGGAACCCCAGCCCCAAAGGAAGGGACGACGCCGTGATCGAATGCCGCAACGTGAGCAAGACCTTCATCCAGAAGGGCAGTCAGGAAGTCCCGGTGCTCGAGGACGTGAGCATCGACGTGCAGGCCAACGAATTCGTGGTCATCCTCGGCCCCGGCCAGAGCGGCAAGAGCACGCTGCTGCGCATCATCGCCGGACTGGAAACGCCCACCACCGGCACCGTCATCCTTGACGGCGAGCCAGTGACCGGGCCGGGGGCCGACCGGGGCCTGGTGTTCCAGGGGTACATGCTGTTTCCGTGGAAGACAGTGCTCGGCAACGTGGAAATGGGGCCGAAGCTATGCGGCCTGCCCAGGGACGAAGCCCGCGACATCGCCATGCACTACATCGACCTGGTGGGGCTGAACGGCTTTGAAAAGCACTACCCGCATCAGCTTTCCGGCGGCATGAAGCAGCGCGTGGGCATTGCCCGCGCCTACGCCAACAAGCCACGGGTGATGCTGCTGGATGAACCCTTCGGCCAGTTGGACGCCCAGACGCGCATCTTCATGGAACAGGAAACAGAGCGCATCTGGCAGACCGACAAGCGCACCGTCCTTTTCGTGACCAACAACACCGACGAGGCGCTGTTTCTGGCCGACCGGATCGTGACCATCGAGGGCAAGCTGCCCGGACGGGTGCAGCGCACCTACACCGTGGACCTGCCCCGCCCTCGCGACCTGACGGGCAAGCACTTTCTGGAGATGCGCCGCGAGATCATAGACGCCTCGGTGCTCACCCTGTAGCCCGCGCGACGGCGGGCTGCCGCACCGAACGGCCAAGGGCCGGTCCCACCATGGGGGACCGGCCCTTCTTGTTTGCAGTAGAGCAATGCCTTGCAACAACGCTAAAGGGGATCACGGCACACAGGCAAACGGATGACGACCGCAGCGCGCAGGATTCCGTCCGCAGGGTGCCCACGCTCCTAAGCCACGCGACACGTCCCCTAAAACAATACCAGCGTCGCCAGCCCCAGAAAGATGAAAAAACCCGCACCGTCGGTGATGGCCGTCAGAAAGATGCTGGACGCCTGCGCCGGGTCACGCCCCACGGCCCGCAAAATGAGCGGAATGGACGCACCGGCCAGCGCGCCCAGCAGCATGTCCAGCAGCAGCGCCAGCGACATCACCGAGGCCAGCTTCCACGACCCGGCAAACGCCCACACCGCGCACAGCACCAGCAACGCGACAATGGCCCCGCTGGACAGGCCTATCTTGGCCTCGCGCAGCACGGCCCACCATGCCTTGCGCCGGTCGAACCGCTCCACCGCCAACTGCCGGATCATCACGGCCAGCGCCTGCTGCCCGGTGTTGCCCGCCTGGTTGGCCACCATGGGCATCAGCACGGCCAGCACCGCCATCTGGGCGATGGACCCTTCGAACATGTACACCACGGACGCCGACACCGCCGAATTCAGCATGTTGATGACCAGCCACGGCAGACGCTTCAGCACCGATTCGTGCCACGGCGTGTCCACGGTTTCGTCCGTGCCCGCGCCCACCATGCCCAGCATGTCCTCGGACGCCTCGTCATGGATGATGTCGATGATGTCGTCGTGGGTGACCACGCCCAGCAGGCGGCCTTCGTAGTCCACCACGGGCATGGCCATGAAGTTGTAGTGGCCCAGCAGGTGCGCCACCTCTTCCTTGTCCTGGTCGAACAGCACGGAAATCAGGCCCTGGCCGCGCACCTCGTCCCGCAGCCTGGTGCCGGGCTTGCACAGCATGATGTCGCGCAGCGAAAGCACGCCCACCAGCCGATCCTGCTCGTCCACGACATAGGCGTAGTAGGGAATTTCCTTGTCTTCGATCTCGGCGCGGATTTGCAGGATGGCCTGGTCGGCGGTCAGGCCGTGGTCGAGGATGATCACCTCGGTGTTCATGACCCCGCCCGCCGTGTCCGGGTCGAAGCCCATGAGGTGGCGGATTTCCTCGGCGTCCTCGGTTTCCAGGCTGCTCAGCAGGACGTCGCGGTGGTCCTCGTCCAGTTCGTCCAGCACGTCCGCCGCGTCGTCGGGCGACATTTCGGACAGGATCTGGGCGGCCACGTCGGCGTCGAGGTTTTCCAGCAGATCGACGCGCACATGCTCGTCAAGCTCGGCCAGTGCGTCGGCGGCATCCTCGGCGGGCAGGTGGCGCAGCACGCACACCTGCCGTTCCAGCGAAAGATTCTCCAGGTGGTCGGCAACGTCTGCGGGGTGGGCGAACTCGGCGTCTTCGCCGGGCGTGGCGGGGTCGCGGCATTCCTCGGGCAGCACGATGGTGCGGCAGGCGTCCCCATCGTCGCGGGGGACGCCATCCACGCACTCGTGCCCGCGCTCTTGCCCGTGTTCCTGCCCGGCCATGAAATACCCTTGTCCCTGTTCTGTGAAGCACATGATGCGCATGAAATGCGCGAAGGCGTGAAATGCGCACGAATGGAGATTATGCCCGGATCTGCCCGTGCGGCGTTGGCGAGCATGCCACGCACATGCCCGTTCCGTGTGGCGACGCGGCGTCGTCGGCTTGACGAAAGCGGGGCAGCCTCCTACTACACGGCATGCGCCCCGGTCGCAGCACCTCGTGGCATGCCTCGTGGTGCACCCCGTATCGCGCATCATATGGCGCCGGCAAGACACCACGCGGCGCAGGCTCGGCGCGGGGCACCCTGCGTGTATCATCTAGCCAGTGACGGCACAATCCATGTCATCGCATATCGTACCGGATTTCGACGCCTTCTTCGCGGGGCAGCCCCGCGAGCACCTGCTGGCCGCCATAGACCTGGCCCTGCTGGAAGACGGCCCCGACCTGACCAGCGACGCCGTGTTCGGCCCCGTGGACCGGCTGGCCGCCCAGATCGTGGCCAAGCAGCAGACCCTGGTGGCCGGGCTGTCCATTGCTCCGCTGGTGATGGAGCGTTGCGCCGCCCTGCTGGAAAGTCCGGTGGTGGGCGGCTGGACGTGGACACCGCACACCGCCGACGGCGACGAACTGCCCCCCGGCTCCATCGCCGCCGACATCGAAGGCCCGGCGCGGCTGGTGCTGAAGGCGGAACGGGTCATCCTGAACTTCGTCTGCCACCTGTCCGGCATCGCCAACCTTACCCGCCGCTACGCGCGCGAACTGGACGGCACCGCCACCCGCCTGCTGGATACGCGCAAGACACTGCCGGGGCTGCGCTTTCCTGAAAAGTACGCGGTGCTGGTGGGCGGCGGGCAAAACCACCGCCGCACCCTGGCCGAAATGCTGATGCTGAAGGACAACCACATCGACGCGGCCGGGTCCATCACCGCCGCCGTGGCGGCGCTGCGCGCGGCCTACGCGCCCTGCCCGCCCATAGAGGTGGAATGCCGCACCCCGGACGAAGTGCGCGAGGCCGTGACCTGCAAGGTGGACCGCATCATGCTGGACAACATGGACCTTGCGCTCCTGCGCGAGTCGCTTGCATTGGTGCCCCCCGGCATCGAAACAGAGGCCAGCGGCGGCGTCACCCTGGAAACGTTGCGGCAACTGGCCGAGGCATCCCCCCACGGGCCGGATTTCGTCTCCGTGGGCAGGCTTACCCACTCCGCCCCGGTGGCGGACTTCAGCATGCGCATACGCAAGGCATGACATGACCGTACAACCTTCCCAGAAAGAGCGCATCGCCGCGTTGCGCGTCGCGCTCGGCCCCAACCTGACCATCATGGGCCACCACTACCAGCACGAATCGGTCATCCGGCACACCGACCTGCGTGGCGATTCGCTGGAACTGGCCCGCCGCGTGGCCGACACGGACGCCGCGAGCATCGTGTTCTGCGGGGTGTACTTCATGGCGGAATCCGCCGCCCTGCTGGCGCGGCCCGGCCAGAAGGTGTACCTGCCGGAGCATTCCGCCAACTGCGTCATGGCGCAAATGGCCCCGGCGGAACGGGTGGACGCGGTGCTGCGCGCCCTGGAAGCCGATGGGCGCAAGGTGGTGCCGCTGGCCTACGTGAACACCTCGCTGGCCGTAAAGGCCGTGGTGGGGCGGCACGGCGGCGCGGTGTGCACATCCGCCAACGCCCGCACCATGCTGGAATGGACCCGCGCACAGGGTGACGCCGTGCTGTTTCTTCCGGACAAGAACCTGGCTCGCAACACCGCGAACCTGCTGGGCATTCCCGACGGCAAGCGGCATATGCTGGACGTGCGGGCCGCCAATTTCGGCGCCGACGTGCTGACCGACTCGGCCCGCCGGGCGGAACTGCTGATCTGGCCCGGCTGTTGCGCCATCCACGCCCGGTTCAACCTGCGCCAGATGGAAACCGCCCGCGCCGCGCATCCCGGCTGCCGCATCGTGGTGCATCCGGAATGTTCGCCAGAGGTGGTCAACGCCGCCGATGCCGCCGGTTCCACCACCACCATCATCCGCTTTGCCGACGAGGCCCCGGACGGCTCCACCGTCATCGTGGGTACGGAAATCAACCTCGTGCAGCGGCTGGCCCGCCAGCACGCCGGGCGCCTGACCGTGCTGCCCCTGCTGGAAAGCGCCTGTTCGCACATGGCCCGCGTGACCGAGCCCAAACTGCTGCGCACCCTGGAGGGCGTGGCGGCGGGCACGGAAGCCCCGGTCACCGTGCCCATGGACCTGCACGAACCCGCCAAGGCTGCCCTGCAACGCATGCTGGACGCCTGCGCCTGAGCGGGCGTAAAGAGATGAACAGCGGCCCGCGCGATGCCCGCCGATACACGGGGGCCGCGCGGGCCGACAAGCATCCTGCGTCCGGCCCGTCAGGCCTGACTGGCCTGACTGGCCTGACTGCCCGGCTGGCCTGACTGGCTGGTTTGGACCAAGCCGCTTTGGTTCAGATTGATTTGACCCAGGCCTGAAATGTTTTTCCCCGCCCGCGCCAGCCGTCCCTTTCGCCCCGGAGCATACCTGGCAGCCGGAAGGCCCGACGCACGAGCACCGCACCACATCCCCCCACGCTGCCACTTCGCAAGGGACGCGCCATGAACAATTCCACCTACCGTCTGCACACTCCGGTACTGGTCATCGGCTCGGGCATCGCCGGGTGCACCACCGCGCTCACCCTGGCCGACCAGGGCATGGAAGTGACGCTCATCAACAGCGGCCAGCAACTGGACAGCGGCAATTCCGCCCTGGCTCAGGGCGGCATCGTGTTCCGCGCTGGCGACGGCGACCCACGCCAGTTGGAAACAGACATCCTCATCGCCGGGCACCGCCACAACCACCTGCGCGCGGTGCGCCACATCGCGCGCAGCGGCCCAAAGGCCGTGCAGGACATCCTTGTGGACCGGCTGCACATCCCCTTCGCCAAAGGGCGCACCCCCGAATGCGAATGGGACCTGACCATGGAAGGCGGCCACGGGGCGCACCGCATCCTGCACTGCGCCGACTACACCGGGCGGGCCATCATGGACGGGCTGATGGCGGCGGTGAACGACGCCCCCAACATCCGCGTGCTGTCGGAACGCACTGCCGTCGACCTGCTGACCAGCCACCACCACGCCCGCAACAACGAATTCCGCTACCAGCTCAACAACCAGTGCGTGGGCGCCTACGTCTTCAACGAGCAGTTGCGCCGGGTGGAAACCATCCTTGCGGACATCACCGTGCTGGCCACCGGCGGCATAGGGCAGGTGTACCTGCACACCACCAACAGCCCGGCCTGCATCGGATCCGGCATCGCCATGGCCAGCCGCGCCTTCGTGCGTACCGAAAACCTGGAATACGTGCAGTTCCACCCCACCGCCCTGCTGCACCGCAGTTCGCGCCGGTTCCTGGTCACAGAGGCCATGCGCGGCGAAGGCGGGCGGCTGGTGAACGGCAGCGGCGAACATTTCATGGAACGCTACGACCCCCGCGCCGACCTTGCCCCGCGCGACATCGTGGCCCGGTCCATCGTGGAGGAAATGCTGCGCAACGGCGAGGAATGCGTGTACCTGGACGCCCGCCACATGGAACAGGACCCCTCGGAACGCTTCCCCACCATCTTCGCCCGGTGCATGGAACTGGGCATCGACATCCGGCGCGACCTGATCCCCGTGGTGCCCGCCGCGCACTACTTCTGCGGCGGCATCCTTACCGACCTGACGGGCCGCACCACTCTGGAGCGGCTGTACAGCGTGGGCGAATGCAGTTGCACCGGCGTGCACGGCGCCAACCGTCTGGCCTCCACATCGCTGCTGGAAGCGCTGCTGTGGGGCCGCGCCGCCGCAGAGGACATCGCCAAACGCTCCGGCGCCCAGCGCAGCCTTGGCAAGCGCCTGCGCGACTCCATCCCCGACTGGCAGTCCTCCGGCGACGAACGCAACGACGACCCGGCCCTCATCGCGCAGGACTGGGCCACCATCCGCCACACCATGTGGAACTACGTGGGCATCACCCGCACCCGCAGCCGTCTGCAACGCGCCTTCGAAGACCTGCGCGACCTGTCGCGGCATCTGCACGACTTCTACAAGCGCACCCCGCTCTCCAAGCCGCTCGTGGACCTGTTCCACGGTTGCCAGACCGCGTACATGGTGACCATGGCCGCGCTGCGGAACAAGCAGAGCCTGGGGTGTCACTACCGGGTGGATTAGAGAGGGCGTTTTTTGTCAGCCTCCGGCGGGCAGGGGGTAGCACCCCCTGCACCCCCGTTCAAACGAGAAGGGCTGCCCATTGGGCAGCCCTTCTCGTTGTGGTGCAAGCAGCACCTACGCAAACAGGTTGTTGATGCGGCACGCGGCGCAGGCCGCACCGAACCCGTTGTCGATATTGACCACGGTGATGCCGCTGGCGCACGAGGTGAGCATGCCGAGCAGCGCGGACAGCCCGGCGAAGTTGGCCCCATAGCCCACCGAGGTGGGAACGGCGATGAGCGGCTGTGAGACAAGGCCGCCCACCACGCTGGTGAGGGCCCCTTCCATGCCCGCCACCACGATGAGCACGCGGGCCTTGCGCAGCTCGTCCAGCCGGTCGAACAGCCGGTGCACGCCCGCCACGCCCACGTCGGAAATTACCCACGCCCTGCTGCCCAGCATCTCGCAGGTCACGCGGGCCTCTTCGGCCACGGGCAGATCCGAGGTGCCTGCGGTGATGATGCCGATCTCGCCGGGCTTGAAGGCCAGTTCGCCGTGCAGCATGGTCAGGGTGCGGCCAAGGGGGTTGTAGGTGGCCTCCGGGCAGGCGGCCAGCACGTGCTCCGCCATTTCCGGCGAAACACGGGTAGCCAGCACGTGGCTGACCCCGCGCAGCCGGGTGAAAATCTCCGCCACCTGCTCGGGCGTCTTGCCCGCGCCGTAGACCACCTCCGGAAAGCCGTTGCGCAGCTTGCGGTGCAGGTCGAAGCGGGTGTGTCCCATTTCAAGGTACGGCAAGTCGCGCAGTTGCGACATGCCCTTGTCCACATCGATGGTGCCCGCGCGGATGCCTTCCAGCAGGTCGCGCAGGGCGTCTGTCCTGTCCATGTCGTCGTCCGTCGTTGCGGCGCGCCGCGTGGGCACTGCCGGTATCATTGTCAAAAGCTGTTCTTGAGGGGCTGTTTCAAAATTAGGATTTTCGTTTGTTGGCAAGAAAAACGAGCCTGCCATGAGGGAATGCCGCAGCCGTTATGCAAGTCTTCGAGCATTACGGATGAGGACCGCAACGCGCACTCTTCTCGTATTTGACTGAGCCTTCGCCGTTAGGTGAGCGCGTAGCGCGAATCTTAACGGATAAGGACAGCAGCGCTATGGCTGGCGATGTTTGACGATGCCAACGGGCGAAAGGACAATTTGGAAACAGCCCCTAGCGGGCCTTGCCGATGGCAAGATACACATCGGCCAGCGGGATGGAATGCTTACGCGCCAGCGCCTTGCAGTCTTCCAGTTCCGGCTTGGCGCGCAGCACCTCGCCGTCCAGCAGGGCCAGCTTCATGGTTACAGGCCCCAGCGGGGTTTCCAGCCGCTCGAAGCGCGTTTCCAGCACCAGCTTGTCGATGGGCACGCTCTTGATGCCCAGCGTGGTGGTGTGCCGGAACAGCAGCCGGGCGAAGCGCTCCTGCTCGTTCTGGGCGCAGAGCAGCGAAACGCAGGTGGCGGGCCGCCCCTTCTTCATCATGATGGGCGTGAAATGCACGTCCATGGCGCCTGCGTCCATCAGTTGCTCCATGGCCACGGCCAGTTGCTCTGCGGTCATGTCGTCGATGTTGCATTGCAGCAGGCGCGCGGGTTCCGTGGGCAGCGGTGCTGCGATTCCGGATGTGGCACCGGATGTGGCGAAAGACGCCGCAGAGGACGCCCCGCCAGCCGCAAGGGCCGCGTGGGTCTCGTCAACCTCGGCCACGTGTACCCGCAGCAGGTTGGGCAATTCGGTATCCCGGTGGCCGATGCCGTAGCCGGTGCGCTGCACGGCCATGCGCGGCGCGGCGGTGAACCGGGTCACCAGCGTGGCCAGAATGGCCGCGCCCGTTGGGGTGGTTGTCTCGTGCGGGGTGGCCCCGCGCGTGGTGGGAATGCCGGACAGAATCTCCGACGTGGCAGGGGCAGGCACGGGCATCAGCCCGTGGGCGCAACGCACGAAGCCGCCGCCCAGTTCCACGGGCGAGGCCCAGGCCGCGTCCACGCCAAGGCGATGGTAACAGATGGCCGCGCCCACGATGTCCACGATGGAATCGGTGGCCCCCACCTCGTGAAAATGCACTTCGTCCACCGGCTTGCCATGCACCTTGGCCTCGGCCTCGGCCAGCTTGCGGAACATGGCCAGACTGGTGCGCTGCACCGGCTCCGGCAGCGTGCTGGCAGTGATGATGGCCTCTATGTCCGGCAGGTTGCGGTGCGGCGGGTGATGGTGGCCGTGGGTGTGCTGGTGCGCGTGTGCATGGCCATGCTCGCGGGCATGCTCGTGGTTATGGTCATGCTCATGGGCATGTTCGTGGTCATGGGCATGATCGTGCGCGGCATGCTGCGCCGCGTCGTGCGGGTGGGCGTGATGATGCCCGTGATGATGATCATGGTGATCTCCATGCTGATGGTCACCATGTTCATGGTGCGCATGGTGATGCCCATGCCCGTGGTCATGATGCTCATGATGATCGAGCTCATGACCATGGGCGTGGAGGTGTTCACCGCTCTGCTCGCAGTCCTGTCCGGCAGCAGGGCCTTCGTGTGCCAGCACCACGTCCACGCGCAGGCCCGCAATGCCCTTGCGCATGCCGGGCGTCACCCGCAGTTCGAACTCGTGGTCCAGCCCCAGCTTCGAAAGTTCGGCCCGCAGGTAGTCGGGCTCCACGCCAAGGGACAGCAGCGCGGCAAGGTGCATGTCGCCGCTCATGCCCGCGAAGCAATCGTAGAACAGTATCTTCACGCCGGGTATCCCTCTGGTTGCGTACGCCATCGCTGCCCGCACGGAACGGGCGGTGAGCACGTGTTGCGCATCGATATCCGGACCTGATGTCTGTCCGGGGTCCATTGCATATCCGCCGAAAGCATATCCGGGGCCGGGGCGGATGGTCCACCCCGGCCTGCCGGGTTCATTCGATCCGGTGAACTCCGTCCTGCTCGCTCTTACGCGGTGCGGCGCAGAAGCTGCCGCCCCGCTTCCTGCAACTGGGCAAAGTCCGGCCCTTCCAGTTCGGCGGCCAGTTCGGCCAGCACTTCCGGAATGGCGATGTTTTGCGGACAGTTTTCCATGCACTGGCCGCAGGCCACGCACTGCGAGGCGTAACCGGGGCCCTCGCTGCCGATCTCGCCGCTCATGCGCAGGGCGTACATGAACTTGCCTTCCTGAATGTTCCCGAACATGTGCATCTTGTTGTAGGTTTCGAAGCACATGGGAATGGAAACACCCATGGGGCACGGCATGCAGTAGCCGCAGCCGGTACAGCGCACCTTCATCAGTTCGCGGTACTTGGCGCTGGCGCGGGCCACCAGTTCCAATTCCCGGGCGGTCATGGATCCGGCCTCTGCGGAACCGGCAATGGCCAGGTTCTCGGTGATGTGGGCTTCCTCGTTCATGCCGGACAATACCAGCGTTACTTCCGGATGGTTCAACACCCAGCGCAGCGCCCATTCCACCGGGGTGCGCCGCACGGGCGACTCGTCCCAGATGGCCTGCACGGCGGGCGGCGCAGTGATCAGCCCCAGGTTGCCGCCACGCAGCGGCTCCATGATGATCACGCCAATCCCCTTGCCCGCGGCGTAACGCAGCCCATCGGTGCCCGCCTGATAGGTCTCGTCCAGGTAGTTGTACTGGATCTGGCAGAACTCCCAGGCGTAAGCGTCGATGATGCGCTTGAAGTCTTCCGCCAGACCATGGAACGAAAACCCGATGTTGGCGATGCGCCCGTCGTCCTTGGCTGTTTCCAGAAATTCCAGCACGCCAAGCCCGTGCACAGTGTCCCACAGGGGACCGTTCAGCGCGTGCACCAGATAGTAGTCGATGCAATCGACGCCAAGGCGTTCAAGCTGCGCGTTCAGGTAGCGGTCCATGTCGGGGCGAGTCTTCAGCAGCCATGAGGGCAGCTTGGTGGCCACTTTCACCTTCTCGCGGTAGCCGTCGCGCAGGGCCTTGCCGAGCACGATTTCGCTTTCGCCGTGGTGGTACGGCCACGCCGTGTCCAGGTAGTTGACTCCGCCATCGATGGCGCTGCGGATCTGGGCAATGGCGCGGGCCTCGTCCACCTTGCCGTCCTGCATGGGCAGGCGCATGCAGCCGAAACCCAGCGCGGACAGCGTGTCACCGTTCTTGGGCATGGTTCTGTACAGCACGTCTCGCTCCTTCAATGCCGGGCGCGGTGCGCCCGTTCACGGTTACACGGCCTTTGCGGTACCCCTCGTCCGTAAGGAATCGTGAGGTGTCGTGCGGAAAGGGCCGCCGCTGCCGCCATCCGGGCCGCGTTCCGCCGGGTGCAACCAGCGAATGCGGGGGATGTTCGATGCTCCGTGAATAAACGGACCATGCCCTGGTGAGAAGGCACATTCCTGCCAATCTCTTGCCTGATCCTGCAACACATAGCAGAAACGCATCAAAGCTGTTACGTTCCCAAAATCGTCGCGCGGCGCAGACCGCACGCCGAACGGGAGACTACATGTCTGAAATAGCAGAACTCATGAGCAGACTGGCCATCAGCGAGGGCAAGACCGAAACCGGCCTGCCCGGAGTTGGGCTGTACAGAACCTCCGGTTCCATCCACCGCACGCCGCTGCTGTACCAGCAGGGGCTGATCATTCTCGGCCAGGGGGCCAAGCTCGTGCACTTTGGCGGGCGAGTCTACCAGTACGATCAGGACCACTACCTGGCCCTCAGCGTGCCCATTGCCGCAGAATGCGAGGCCGTGGCCACGCCGGAAAAGCCGTTGCTGTCCCTGGTCGTGGACATTGACCTTGGCGTGCTCAACGAAATCATAGGTCAGATAGAAGACCGTATCGACTACCGGTCCCTGACGCAAGGGTGCACCCACCAGGGGCTGTTCCTGGCCAAGGCCGATGCGGCGTTCAAGAACACGGTGCAGCGCCTGCTGATGGCGTTGTCCTGCCCGCTGGAAGCGCAGGTACTGGGTCCGGGGCTGGTGCGCGAACTGCTATTCCGGGTGCTGTGCGGAGAAAACGCGGCGGCCCTGCACGCGCTGGCCACCAAGAATACCAACATGTCGCGCATCGAAAAGGCGCTGAAGCAGATCCACGGCAACTTTTCCGAGCCGTTCAACGTGGACCAGTTGGCGGGCTTCGTGAACATGAGCCCGTCCACCTTCCACAGGGCCTTCAAGGACGTCACCGCGTTTTCGCCCATCCAGTACCTGAAACGGGTGCGCCTGAACAAGGCGCGCAGCCTGCTGCGCGAGGATGGCGTGCGCGCCAGCGAGGCGGCCCGCATGGTGGGTTATGAAAGCGTTTCGCAGTTCAGCCGGGAATTTCGCCGTTACTTCGGCATCAGCCCCAGCCACGCGGGCGGGGTGAACGGGGAATGATCCGCCCGCCCACTGCGTCCCCTCCCCCACGCCCCGGCAGGGCTGCCCATGCCACACTAAAAATGCCCGGCGGCGGCAGTGGTTGCCACTGCCGCCGCCGGGCGCAAAGATTCGGAACAATCCCGGGCTACAGCAGATAAACGCGCACCACCATGATGCCGGTCCACAATTGCCACAGGGCCAGCACCACCAGCAGCAGGTTGTTGACGCCATGCACCAGCGGCAACAGCTTGCGGCGTTTCTTCACCACGTCCATGCGCTGGCCGGTGAAGTAGCCCACCGCGCACAGCGGCACCATCAGCAGCCCCACCCAGGCATGCGCGCCGGTAATGAACATGCTTGACCACGCCAGCCGGGCCACGGCCAGCCCCAGCAGCGACCCCGCCGCCCATACGCCAAGGGCCACGGTGCCCCATTTGACGTGCGGCTTCCACGGAAAGACCACCTTGCGCCCCATGTGCGAGGCCTGAAAACGTATCCAGCCGAAATACATGGCGTACAGACCGATGAGCGTGGCGACGAATTGCAGAACGGGGTGAATCCAGACCATGACGGCTCCCGGTGCGAATGTGGAGGAGGGGGGTATGTTTCTTATGCTTAGAATAAAGGCAGCATCCGGTCCAGCAGCAACAGCAGCATCAGCGCTGGCATGGCTGCGTCGGCGGCACGCAGGGCGACGACATCACGCCGGGCCATGCAGGTGAAGGGCAGCGCCTGTACTGTGTCCGCGCCTGCGGTCACACCCGCCGTATCAGGCGCCGCGTCTCCCCCCGCAGTTCCTGCCGTCTGCGCCAACACCGATATCCCCAGCAGTGCCACGCCCAGCAGGACCACCCCGGCACGCACCAGCGGGGCATGCAGCAAGGGAAACACGGGCAGCATCAGCACGGCCACGGCGTAGGCGTGGTACCACACCCGCAACAACCCGGCGTAGCGCGCGGCGGCAAACTGGGCGGGGGGCACGGGCAGCCCGGCCCGTTGGTAGTGGATGCGTTCGCGCTGGGCGCGCAGCCAGAAGTGGGGCACCTGCCACAGCACGTACACCCCGTACAGCAGGATGGCCACGGGGTCACGCGGATCGCCACCCGCCGCCATCCAACCCAGCAGGGGCGGCATGGCGCCCACAAGCGCACCCGGCAGCAAGGCGAACGAGGTCACGCGCTTCAGCGGGGTGTACGCGCCGTTGTAGACCACGGCGATGCCCACGCCCACCAGAAGCAGCAGCCCACCAGACACCGGAGAGCCTGACATCGGCGAACCGGCGCCGGGCACGGCATCGTACGGAAGGTTCCCGGCCATTCCGGGTGCCAGCACCGTGGCCAGTTCTCCGGCAGCATGCAGGCAGCCCAGAGCCGCCGCGAACAGCAGCGCGCCAATGCCGGTAGCCGCCCATGACACCATGCGCCCGGTTGGCAGCGGTCGTACCGCCGTACGGGGCAACAGCGCGTCGGTGTCCCGTTCCTGCACCTGATTCCACGCCGAACAGGCGGCAGCCAGCAGCATGGCCCCGGCCACCACCCAGATGAACGCGAGCGCGGGATTGCCCCCGGCCTGCCCGGCACCACCGATCTTGCGGGCAAAAGGCAGCGGTACGGCCAGCAGAAAGCCGAACGCCGTGGCGGCCCCCACCATCAGGGTAACGTTCAGGCGCAGCAACAGGCGCAGGTCATGCAGGCTGGGCATACGGCTCGTGTGCATCAATGTGCGTGTTCGCCAAGAGACTTGATGTATTCCACCATGCTTCCCAGCTGCTCCGGCGTCAGATGCTCGTACGGCGGCATCATGGGGTCGTACCCCTTCACCGTGCCCAAGGACGGCGCATTGGCGATCTTGGCGCGCAGATACGCCTCGTCGGCGGTGACCTGCTGTTCCTTGCCGTCACGCAGCACGGTTGTGGGCGCGTTCCACAATCCCTTCAGGCTCGGCCCCGCGATGATCGAGCCGTCGGTGGAATGGCACGAAATGCAGCCCTCGGCTTCCATCAGCCGCCTGCCTTCCTCGCGGCCCACCTCGTTGCCGTGCATCAGCCAGGCCAGCATCTGTTCCATGTCCTCGTTCGGCACCATGCCTTCCGTGGACGGCATGATGGGGTCGTAGCCCACCACCACCTCACCGTTGGGGTCGGTGAAGGCGCGGCGCAGATACCCTTCGTCGGCGAACACCTTGCGCTTGCTGCCGTCCGGCAGGGCCACCTCGCGCTCTGCCCCGTACAGGTCCTTGAAGGTGGGGCCGACGCCCGGCGTTCCGTCCAGCGAATGGCACGAAATACAGCCGTGGGTTTCCATCAGCGCCCTGCCCTTTCCACCGGGCGTTTCGGTGCTGGCCAGCCAGGTATCGAAGGCGGCCTTGTCCACCACCTTCACCGTGGTGATCATGTTGGCGTGCTTCAGGCCGCAGTATTCGGCGCACAACAGGTCGTACTCTCCGGGGCGGTCGGCCTTGAACCAGGCATAGGTTTCCATGCCGGGCACGGTGTCCATCTTGATGCGGAAGGCGGGCACGTACAGGCTGTGGATCACGTCCACGCTGGTCATGCGCAGCTTCACCGGGGTGTCCACCGGCACCACCAGCACGCTGTTCCGCTTGCCGCCCGGGTATTCGAACACCCACGACCACATGCGGGCGGTCACCTTCACCTCCATGGCACCCTCGGGCACGGTGCGCAGGGCCTTGTAGCCCTCCCATCCGTAGTAGAACAGCCCCATGACGAGGATGGAAGGAATAAGCGTCCAGGCGATTTCGGCGGGTACGTTGCCGGATATCTGTGCGGGCACGGGATGGCGCGATTCGCGGTAGTGCCACACGAACCACAGCATGGCTGCGGTGATGGCCAGCAACACGAACACCGAGAACCCGAAGATGATGTAGAACGCCAGGTCCACCTGCTGCACGGGCGTCAACGATTGCGGATACATGGGAACCTACCTGTAGGCCACGTCGAAGAAGGTGAACCCGATGGCGATGGCAAGGATGAAGAAGGCCGTGAACACCATCAGCCGAATGACCCTGCCCTCGTAGCGCAGGTGCATGAACCACAGGATGACCAATCCCGCCTTGGTGGTGGCCACGGTCAACGCCACCACCACGTTCAGGAAGCCGAAGTCGAAACTGGTGACGCTCACGGTGATGGCGGTCAGCACCATCAGTGCCGCCCACACCAGCATGTTGGTGCGCACCGGGACGGCGTGGTGCCCTGCGTCATGCCCTGCGTCGTGCACGGCATTGGGTCCTGCATCGGGTCCGGTATCGGGTCCGGTATCGTACTTGATATCGTGTCCGGTCATGCTGCCCCCCTCAGACCACAAGATAGAAAAGCGGAAACAGGTAGATCCACACCAGGTCCACCAGGTGCCAGTACAGGCCGCCGTTTTCCAGGAACACGAAGTGCTCCGGGGTCACCCGGCCCGCGCGCATCAGGCGCCAGCCATACAGCAGCACGGCGCCGCCGATGATCACGTGGATGCCGTGCAGCCCGGTCATCAGGTAGTACAGGTTGAAGAACACCATCTCGCCGGGCGGCAGGGCCAGCAGGCCGGGGCTGTTGGGGTAGATGCCGTGGCCGATCTTGGCGCTCCACTCGAAGAACTTGTTCACCAGGAACACCCCGGCCATGGCCACGGTCAGCAATACCAGCCGTTGCGAAAGCAGCACCTTGCCGCGTTGCAGCGCGCTGATGGCCAGGGCCATGCACAACGAACTGGAAATGAGCACGATGGTGTTGGCCGTGCCGAAGATGCGGCTCAGGTCCTTGCCCGCGGCATGGAATTCCGCCGGGTAACGGTGCAGGTACACGGCATAGAGCAGGAACAGCCCGCCGAACAGCAGCACTTCCGTGAACAGGAACAGCCACATGCCGATCTTGGCGCCTTCGTAGTCGCGGTGCTCATGCATCGGGCTTCACCCCCGTGTAGTCGTAGGGACCATGGGTGACCACGGGTTCGGCCTCGAAATTGTGGTGCGGCGGCGGCGAAGGCACCATCCATTCAAGCGTGGCAGCGCCCCACGGATTGCGGCCCACGGGCTTGCCGTGGCGGATGCCCCGCCAGAGGTTCCAGAACATCAGCAGCAGTCCCGTCGCCAGCACCCACGACCCCATGGTGGAGATGAAGTGCCCCTCGGCATACTTGGGCAGATAGTCGTAGTAACGGCGCGGCATGCCCTGCAACCCGATGATGAACATGGGGAAATACAGGATGTTGAAGCCAACGAAGGCAATCAGGCACGACCAGTTGGCAATGCGCTTGTCGTACATCCTGCCGTAGATCTTGGGGAACCAGTAGTGCATGGCCCCGAACAGCCCGAAGCCGAGCCCCCCGAAGATCACGTAATGGAAGTGCGCCACCACGAAGTAGGTGTCGTGCACATGCACGTCGGTGCCAGCGGAGCCCAGCACGAGGCCGGTCAGGCCACCGATGGAGAACAGGAAGATGAACGCCAGCGCGTACCACAGGGGCGGTTCCACACGGATGGAGCCCTTGTACAGCGTGGACACCCAGTTGAAGACCTTGATGGCCGAGGGAATGGCCACCACGAAGGTCAGGAACGAGAAAACCATCACCGCCGTATCGCTCATGCCGCTGACGAACATGTGGTGCGCCCACACCAGCGACCCTGCGAAGGCAATGGCAAGGCTGGAAAAGGCGATCATCTTGTAGCCGAAAATGGGCTTGCGGGCGAACACCGGCAGGATTTCGGAAATCACGCCCATGGCGGGCAGGATCATGATGTACACGGCCGGGTGCGAGTAAATCCAGAACAGGTGCTGGTACAGGATGGGGTCGCCCCCGCGCGAGGGATCGAACAGCCCCACCCCCAGCACCCGCTCGGCAAAGATGAGCAGCACCGTGATGCCCAGCACCGGCGTGGCCAGCACCTGAATCCACCCGGTGGCGTACAGCGACCAGCAGAACAGCGGCAGGCGCGTCCAGGTCATGCCGGGGGCGCGCAGCCGGTGCAGGGTGGTGATGAAGTTCAGCCCGGTGAGAATGGACGAAAAACCCAGGATGAACACGGCAATGACGGCCACGTCCACGTTGGTGGTGGTCACCGCGCTGAAGGGCACGTAGAAGGTCCAGCCGGTATCGGGAGCGCCCTTGCCGGTGACCAGCGAGACGACGGCCAGCACCGCACCGGTGACGTACAGCCACCACGAAAAGATGTTCAACCGGGGAAAGGACACGTCCTCCGCCCCGATCTGGATGGGCAGGAAGATGTTGCCGAACGCGGCGGGAATGCTGGGAATGACCACCAGGAAGATCATCACCACCCCGTGCAGGGTGAACAGCGCGTTGTAGGTCTGCGGCCCCATGATGGTACGGCCCGGCGCGATGAGTTCCAGCCGGATCAGGAAGCCGAGTGTCAGCCCCACCAGAAACATGGCGACGATGCAGTACAGGTACAGCATGCCGATGCGCTTGTGGTCGGTGCTGAATATCCACGAGGCAATCCCGCCCTTCGTGCCGGGCAGCGGCTGGAAGAAGTTCGGGTGGTCGTGCGCGTCTGCGCTCATGCGATGGTCTCCTGTGTCTGGTACGGGCAGTGAACCGGGAAAAGGACGGATAACGGAAACGATGGCGGGCGCGAGAAGACGAAATGACGGCCTAGGCCTGGGGAGCCCCCGGCTTCGGCGGGTCTGACGGGGGCGAGCCGTCCGGGTGAGTTCCATCAGGCGGCGTGCCTGACGGGGGAGTGTCAGAAGGCGGCGAACTTTCCGGGCCCTTGCGTTCCTTCCTGCGCGGGCCGCCCCGAACCAGCACGAACAGCAGCACCGCGGCGCCGAACAGGATGATGGCCCCGGCTATGCGCATGAAATCGAACACGTAGCGCCGCCCTTCCGGGTCGTAGGTGAAGCAGTACGACAGCACTCGCTTTACCGACAGGCCAATGGTGCCGTGCGAGGCTTCCGTGACGGCCATGGTCAGGTCGAAGGGCATGAAGTTCTGGCCGTACAGGTAGCGCACCACCTTGCCCCCCGGCGCGGTGACCACCAGCACCACGGGATGGATGAAGTCGCGCCCCTGCCGGGTGAACCGGAAGCCGATGGCCTCCATGAACCTGTTGATGGACGCAAGGTCGCCGGACAGGAAACGCCAGCCGTCTTCCGGGTAGGCAAAATTCATGGCCGCGAAATAGTTCTGCTTCTTGCGGGTGGCCAGTTGCGGGGTGTCCGTTTCGTCAAAACTCACGGACAGCACGCGGTACTCCTTGCCCGCCTGCAGCGACATTTGCGGCAGGACCCGCGCCAGCGAGCTTTGCAGCATGTTGCACACGGTGGGACAGGAATAATAGATGGGCGCGATGATCACCGGCACGTCCATCAGGGTGCGCGGGTCGATGGGCTTGCCCGACTCGTCGCGCAGCAGGATGCCCTCGGGGATGATCTCGCCGAGGCGTTCGTCCACCCCCGCAAGGGGGGTCTGTGCGGACGGGTCTGTCGCCGTAGCCTGGCCGGGCTGGCCCAGCTTGCCCGTGGTGGGCGGCGGCACCGGGTGCACGTGCTCCGCCGGGGGCTGGCCGGTATCGGCTGCGCCGTGGCCCTGATGGGGGGCGTCACCGCCAGGGGTACTTGCCGTAGCGGACGGCATGGCATGCCCTGCATGGTCGGCGGGCATGGCGCCGACATCATGTCCCGCATGGGCATCGTGCCCGGCATGGGCTGTGCCGCCCCCGCCATCCGTGACGGAAGGCGCATCATCGGCGGCGGCAAGCAGGGCCGGTGGCAGAACGGGGGACGGAACGGCAGTGGAAACCGCCGCCCGTCCCTCCGTGGCGGACACAACGGACAAACCAATCAACAAGGCCGTGGCGACGAACGCGCGTACACCGGCAACCGTCGCGGAGTGAAAGCGTACGCGCATCGCCATGCACCTACAGCTTGGACATGTAGTCGGCCATGGCCTTCATTTCCTCGTCGGAATAGCGCTTGACGAGGTTAGTCATGACGGCCTTCTTCTCGCCGCCGTAACTGCCATCGGCATAACCCTTCAGCTTCTTGAACAGTTCGTCGGCCTTCTGGCCCTTCACGGCATGGCCCACGCCCATGGCCTGCTTGGAGCCGTCGGCCCCGTGGCAACCCACGCACGACTTGTACAGGGCGGCGCCGTCGGCGGCCATGGCGGCGGAAATGCCAAAGGCAAGGGCGGCACAGATGCTCATGACCACAAGAATGCGTTTCATGCGAATTCTCCTGTTCTGGTGAAGCCTGGTTTCACCGGATCATCGCGCGGAGCACTCCGCGTTGACCGGTCTAGAAGGAGGCCATGTGCGCGGCCAAAGCACGCATGTCCTCGTCCGAAAGTTTTTTGGCGATGCCCGCCATGACGGCCTTTTTCGAACCGCCATAGCTGCCATCCGCATAGCCCTTGAGCTTGCCGTACAGGGCGTCTGCGGTCTGGCCCTTCAGGGGGCGGGCCGCCCCCAGGGCAGCCTTGCCGCCGTCCTCGCCGTGGCAGCCCGCGCACTGGGCATACAACCCCGCGCCATCGGCGGCCAGGGCGGCGTTGGGGGCCGTCGGAATCCAACCCGTACAGGCCAGCAACGCGCCCAGAACCGTACCTACCACGATTGCCTTCATGTCACCTCCACGGGGCAAAAACGATTCCAAGTACCTGTAGGATAACGCCTGATGGCAAAAAAAAGCAACCGCCTTCGCGCATTGGCCGCCCCCCCCCCCCGCGCCACGGCTTTGCCCCTTTCGCGGCATATGCCGCAACCCTTGCGCAATCCTTACGCGGTTCTTACGCAATCGGCGGCTATTGAGGATGATAACATGAAAAACGGGCGGCACTCGCGCACCGCCCGTCCATTTCAGTCCATGCCGGAACAGACCGTCTACACGGCCCCTTCCTGTCCGACGCGCGGCGCGGGTTCCTTTTCCTCCTCGGGCATGCCGAAGTGCAGCAGCACCGGGCTTGCCACGAAAATGGACGACAGGATGCCCACGAACACGCCCACCAGCATGGTCAGCGCAAAGTCGTGGATGACCCCGCCGCCCAGCACGAACAGCGCCAGGATGACCAACAGCGTGGTGCCGCCCGTCAGGATGGTGCGGCTGAGCGTCTGGTTGATGCTGGTGTTGATGATCTGCGCATAGGTCCATTCCTTGCGGTGGGTGCGCAGCGTTTCGCGGATGCGGTCGTAGACGATGATGGTGTCGTTCAGCGAGTAGCCCACCAGGGTCAGGATGGCCGCCACGATGTTCAGGTCCACTTCCTTGTTCAGCAGGGACAGCACGCCCAGGGTGATCAGCACGTCATGCACCAGGGCCACGATGGCCCCAAGGGCGAAGTTGAGCCGCAGCTTCCAGCACAGCACCATGGTGAGCACCAGCGAAAACGGCACCAGCCACAGCTTGGGCACGCCGATGAGACCCAGCAGGTACATGCCGCCCGCCAGGGTGCCGGCCATGACGGCGGACGCCATCCAGCGGCGCTCGAACCGACCGGAGATGTAGATGGCGATGAGCAGCACCGCGTAGTACAGCGCCTCCACCGCCTTGCTCTTAAGGTCGGCGCCCACCTTGGGGCCAACCATTTCCAGCCGCTGCACCACGAACGTGGCGTCCTTGATGTTGGCGGTCAGCGCCTCGGTGACGGCCGCGCGAAGAACCTCCGCCGACTCGTCGGTATGCGACATGCGGATGAGGTACTCGGTTTCGCCCTCGCCGAAGCGCTGCACGGCAAGGCCGGGCAGGCTGGCGCCCGAAAGGCTCTTCTTCAGGGTGTCGTCGGCCACGGGCCGGTCGAACTTGACCTGCACGATGGCCCCGCCCGCGAAGTCGATGCCGTAGGTCAGCCCGCCCTTGAAGACGATGGAGAGCAGCCCCACGAGGATGAGCGCGATGGAAATCACATACGCCTTGTGGCGCATGCCCACGAAATCGACATTGGTATCATGCCGGATGAACGAGAAACCCATTGTGGCTCTCCTCCGCTATATGCTGAGGCGTTTGTCGCCCGAACCGCCCTTCCAGGCCTGGAAGACCACGCGCGAGACGAAGATGGCGGTGAACATGGACGCGATGATGCCCAGCGACAGCGTGACGGCAAAGCCGCGCACCGGGCCGGTGCCGAACTGGTACAGAATGGCCGCCGCGATGATGGTGGTCAGGTTCGAGTCGGTGATGGCCAGCGTGGCGCGGTCGAAGCCCTCGTTGATGGCCGAAAGCACCGTGTGCCCCTTGCGCAGTTCCTCGCGGATGCGCTCGTAGATCAGCACGTTGGCGTCCACGGCCATGCCAAGGGTCAGCACTATGCCCGCAAGGCCCGGCAAGGTAAGGGTGGCGCCAAAAGCCGCCATGCCCGCCAGGATGAGCAGCACGGTGAAGCACAGCATGACGTTGGCGATGAGGCCGGACATGCCGTAGTACACCACCATGAAGAGCATTACCACGACGCCGCCGACAACGGCGGCCATGATGCCCTTGTCGATGGATTCCTGGCCCAGCGAAGGGCCGACGGTGCGTTCCTCGAGCACGCTCACCGGCGCAGGCAGCGAACCCGCGCGCAGCACGATGGCCAGGTCCTGCGCCTCCGCCGTGGAGAACTTGCCGGTGATGCTGGCGCGACCGCCGCCGATCTTTTCCTGGATGACCGGCGCGGAGTAGACCTTGCCGTCCAGCACGATGGCCAGGCGCTTGCGCACGTTTTCCTGGGTGATGCGTTCGAACATGGCCGCGCCGCGGCTGTTGAAGGTCAGCATCACGTAGGCCTGGTTGAAATTGTCGAAGCCGGGGCGCGCATCGGCCACATATTCGCCGGTAAGCACGGCTTCCTTGTCCACCACCACGGGGGTTTCGGCCTGACTGCCGTCAGCCCCGCGCCGGATCATGGGCCGCACCTCGGTGCCGGGCGGCAGGATGCCGCGGGCGGCCTTTTCCGCGTCCACGTCATCGCGCACGATGTGGAATTCCAGGTGGGCCGTCTGGCCGATGATCTGGATGGCGCGCTGGGTGTCGTGCAGGCCGGGCAACTGGATCTGGATGCGGTTGTCCTGCTGCTTGCGAATGTCCGGTTCGGCCACGCCGAACTGGTCGATGCGGTTGCGGATGGTCTTGACCGCCTGCTCCAGCGCCATATCGCTGATGGTCTTGCGATATTCCGGCTTCATGGTGGCCACGTAGCGCAACTGCCCGTCATCGGTGGTCTGCGGCGCGGCAACGCTGAGCTGCGGGAACTGCTTGGCCAGCAGTTCGCCCAGCACCTCGCGCTGCTCGGCCTTGGCCAGCACGAACTCTATGCGGTCGCCGGGCAGCACGCGGGGGCGCAGCACGAAGGCGTCCTTGTCGCGCGCCATGGTGCGGATGTCCTGGCCCATCTGGGTCAGCGAGTTTTCCACGGCCTTGTCCACGTCGACGCCGAGCGTCAGGTGGATGCCGCCCATGAGGTCAAGCCCGAGGCTGATGGTGCTGTCGGGCAGAAAACGGCCCAACGGCGAAGACTTGATGCCCGGCAGGCTCGGCAGCACGTAGGCCGCGCCGAACAGCAGCACGGCCAGCACCACGGCGAGTCTCCAGCGGAAACCCTCTTTCATTGCGACTCCTGGAGTTGCGGTATGTCACGCGGGTGCGGCGCGCGGCCGCATTCACGGCAAAAAGGCAAGCAGGCGCCAGCCAGGATGACGGCGCGCGTGCTTGCCCCATGCCGAGGGAGACAGGGCTACTTCTGCCCGTCCTTCCCTTCTTCCTTCTTGTCCGCGTCCTTGGCAGCCTTCTTGTCGGCAGGCTTCCTTTCTTCCTTCTTCGCCTTGGGGTCGATGACCGCGCTGACGAAGGAACGGCCCACGCGGATCTTGGTTTCGCCAAGGTCGAGCACCAGCACGTCGTCCTGCACTTCGAACACGCGGGCGTAGATGCCGCCGGCGGTCACCACGTTGTCGCCCTTCTTGATGGACTCCAGCATGGCCTTGTGTTCCTTGGCCTTCTTCTGCTGGGGACGAATCAGGAGAAAGTAGAAAATGGCGAACATGAGAATCAGCGGCACGAAAGACGCGATGGGGTTGGCCCCGCCGCCCGCCGACTGACCCGCGCCCATGGCGTACGCCACGTTGGTCCAGAGCATGATGCCTCCTTGAAGGTTACGCCCCCGCTGGGAGGGCGTTATGGTCGCAAAACGTGACTTACCTACCTGCCGTGGCCTTTTTTTTCAACGCTTTTCTGGCCGCCGGACCGCGTGGCCGGTGCGGCGCGCGCGCCGGAAGGCAGACGGCGACAGGCATGCCCTGCCTGGCAGAAGCTGGCTGCGAAAATGCACCAGCCTTCCGGATGGCACGTAAGGTATCAGCAGAAGTCGTGGCGGATGCGCCTGCGCTCGGCCTCCACCTGCTCGTCGGTGGCGCCCAGTTCGCGCAGAAGGAAGGTGGACAGCGACAGGGCCACCGCCCCCTCGCCGGAAAAGACCACCTCGGCCCCGCCCGCGCGCAGGGCCTCTGCCTCGCGCAGGTAGGTGGTGTGGATGAGGATGCGCACATTGGGGTTCACCGCCCGGGCCACCTCGATGATGTCGCGTGCGGGGGCCGTCACCGTGGAGATGATCAGCGCCTCCGCCTCTTCCAGGCCCGCATGGCGCAGTATCTCGGCCTGGGTGGCGTCGCCGTGCACGGCGTGCAGGGGCCGCAGGGGGTGTTCGACATGGCCCCCCTGATCGGCCGAGCCGTCGATACAGCCGGAATCGTCACCGCTGGCAGCGTCGGTGCCCGCTTTGCCAGCCGCGCCCGCCATGCTGCCCGCGCCCGCCATGCTGCCCGGACCCGCCATGTTGTCCGGACCCGCCATGTTGCCCGGGCCCTCGGCCTGCGCTTTCAGGGGGGCCGCCTCAAGCACGGCCTGCTCATGCAGTTCGCGCACGGTGTCGATGTTCATCTCCACCACCGCCACGTCCATGTCGTTGTCGCGCAGGATGCGGGCGATGGCCCGCCCCACCGGGCCGTAGCCGATCAGCACCACGCGGTGCGCATCATCGACCGGACCCGGCACGGGACCATCCCCGGCAGCCGGACGCGCCACGCCAATGCCCCGACGCGCCAGTGCCTTCATCAGGGGATCGATCCCCTTGTACAACATGGGGTTGAGGGTGATGGACACCACCGCTGCCACCACAAGGGCGTTGCCCGCCTCTGGCGGCAGCACGCCCAGCGCCGTGCCCAGCGAGGCGAGAATGAACGAAAACTCGCCGATCTGGGCCAGTGCCACGGCCACGGAAACGGCCTTGCGCAGGGGGTGCCCCAGCACCAGCACCACCAGCAGCGCGGCCAGCGGCTTGCCCAGCAGCACGATGGCCAGGGTGACCAGCATCAGCGGCCAGCCGGTGGCCAGCGAGGCGGGGTCGAACAGCATGCCAACGGACACGAAGAACAGCACCGCAAAGGCATCGCGCATGGGCAGCGCCTCTGCCGCCGCGCGGGCACTGAACTCGGACTGCCCCACAACCATGCCCGCAAGAAAGGCCCCCAACGCCATGGACGCGCCGAAGAACTCCGCCGCCCCCACGGCAATGCCCAGTGCCAGCACCAGCACGGCCAGGGTGAACAGGTCGCGCGTGCCGGTACGGGCCACGTAGGACAGCAGCAGCGGAATCACCCGCTGGCCGGCCACCAGGGTGAACACCACCAGGGCGCCCAGTTTCAGGGTGGTGGTGCCCAGCGTGCCCCACACCGATACAGGAGCGCCAGACGCTGAAGCGGGCGGAAACAACGCGGGCAGCAGCACCAGCACAAGGATGGTGAACAGGTCCTCCACCACCAGCCAGCCGATGGCCACATGGCCCACGGGGGTGTGCATGGCCCG
This sequence comes from Nitratidesulfovibrio liaohensis, assembly GCF_011682075.1. Taxonomy (GTDB): domain Bacteria; phylum Desulfobacterota; class Desulfovibrionia; order Desulfovibrionales; family Desulfovibrionaceae; genus Cupidesulfovibrio; species Cupidesulfovibrio liaohensis. Next base: position 5,135 of record NZ_VSMK01000331.1, on the reverse strand, counting down.
GTTGTCGGCCAGCACGCGGGTAAGCACCACGGTGCTGGCCACGGAAATGGCCATGCCGAACACGGCCCCCGCCGTCCACGACCAGCCGAAGAAATGCGTGGCCAGCATGCCCAGCACGGTGGCAGCGGCTATCTGCACGATGGCCCCCGGCACGGCCACGGAGCGCACGGCCATCAGATCCTTGAGATGAAAATGCAGCCCCACCCCGAACATCAGCAGAATGACGCCCAACTCGGCGAACTGGGTGGCCGTGTCCGCATCGGCCACGAAACCCGGCGAATACGGCCCCACCACCATGCCCGCCAGCAGGTAGCCCACGATGGGCGACAGGCGCAGTTTCTGGGTGATGAAACCAAGGGCAAGCGCGGCGGTAAGGCCGCCCGCCAGGGTCAGGATGAGATCGATGTTGTGAGGCATGCAGGGCTCCGGTCGGGGTGAAGGCGCGGCGCGCGGGGCGGCACCGGAAACGCGGAAATGCGGACCAATGTGATAATATGCGTACTCCGGGCATGTCGTGCAACCCCCGACATGCCCGAAATGACGAAGCGCAACATGAAAGGCCCCGGAACATTCATGCTCCGGGGCCTTCACGCATTCCGTCATGTCGCCATTCCGGCGGGTTGACGATGCGGGCTAATTGGTCCCCACGTACATGTTGCCGTAGGGGCGGTGCGAAAAGGGACGGATCTTCACGAACGGCTCGGACAGGATGGCCACGGCCAGCGCCTCGGCATCGGCGGGTTCCGTGCCATCGGCCCCGAACTCGCCCGCGAATTCTGCCGCAAAGTCGGCAATATGCCCGCGCAGGAACTCCAGGTCCGCCTCGTCCAGCGGTTCCATGGAAAGGCCCGGTCCAAGCTGGTATTCCGGCACCCGACCGCGCAGATAGATGACCCCGCCGTGCATGCCGGTGCCCAGATTGCGCCCGGTGATGGGCGCATCGGCCATGCCGGAATGCATGCCCAACAAAATGATGGCCCCGCCCGCCATGTATTCGCCCAGAAAGTCGCCCGCCTTGCCGCCCACCACGATCACCGGCACGCGGTCCATGTAGGCCTTCATGTGGATGCCCACGCGGTAGCCCACGTCGCCGCGCACCAGGATGCGCCCGTCGCGCATGGCGTAGCCCAGCACGTCGCCCGCCATGCCGTGGATGACGATGCGCCCGCCGTCCATGGTGTTGCCCACGCCGTCCTGCGCGTTGCCGTGCACATGGATGGTGGGGCCGCGCATGAACGCGCCCAGGTCCTGCCCCGGCACGCCGCGCACGGTGAAGCGCACGTCTCCCTCCACGGCGGTGGCGATGTAGCGCTGCCCGCGCACCTGCACCACCTCGATGTCGGTGACGCCGTGCTCCATCGCGGCGCGGATGTGTTCATTGAGCTGGCGGTAGTAGACGCCGGTGGCGTCGATGACGCACCGCTCGCCCTCGCGCTGCACGCAGAAGCCCTTATCGTCGCACATCACATCGGCGCTCATGCTGCACCCCCCTGCGGCAGGTAATCAACAATCACGGGCTGGCCCGCCTTGGGCGCCCAGACCCGGTCAAGGTCGCGGCACACTTCGCGGATGGAGCTTTCCTCGCTGGACATGAACACCCGGTCGCCCTGTTCGGCCACCACCAGCGGGCGCAGCTTGACCCGGTCGTTGAGGCCCATCATGCCGTTGGAATCCGTCACCAGAATGGCGAACGGACCGTTGAGCAGGGCCGGGCCGTAGACCATGCGCAGGGCCTTGAAGGCCTCTCGCTCGGCCTCGGGCATGCGGTCCACCTCGTCCCAGAACGGCGGCGCGAACACCCAACTGGCCTCGCGCTTGGTCAGGCCGTGCTTGCGGATCAAAAGATCGATCAGATAGGCCACCACCTCGGTGTCGGTCATCAGGGTGCACTCGTAGCCGTGCTGGCACAGGTAGCGCTTGTTGATGCCGTAGGACGAGATTTCGCCGTTGTGCACGATGGCCCAGTCCAGCAACGTGAACGGATGCGCCCCGCCCCACCAGCCGGGCGTGTTGGTGGGAAAGCGGTTGTGCCCGGTCCACATGTGGGCATGGTATTCGTCCAGCCGGAAGAAATCGGCTATGTCCTCCGGAAAGCCCACGCCCTTGAAGGCGCCCATGTCCTTGCCGCTGGAAAACACGAACACGCCGGGCACCTTGGTGTTGATGTGCATCACCGTGCCCACCATGTAGTCGGCCTCGTCCCCGGTGGCCCATGCAGGCCGGTTGGACTTGGGCGTGACAAAGAAGCGCCAGACCACGGGCGGGTTCTTCACGCTGGCCACCTTACGGGTGGGGATGGGCTCGGAATGGCGGATGTCGTGGAACTGCTTGATGACGCCCTCGGCCCGTTCCAACGCGTCGCGGTCGTCGCACATCAGGTGGAAGGCGTACCAGTCCGCCCGGTCAGGATAGATGCCGTAGGCCGCAAAGCCGCCGCCAAGGCCGTTGCCCCGGTCGTGCATGGTGCACATGGCCGCGATGGGTTCCGACCCCGGTATGAGCCGCCGCGCCCGGTCGATGACGCCGAACACGCCGCAGCCGGAAATATCCTTATCGAAATGCCAGAAATCGCGTGGAGCCTGCATGGCCTTTCTCCGTGGTGTCCGACCTGGCGGGAGCAATCCCGCATAGCCGGTGCGTGCATATTCCATCGTGCTGACGGGTTACGCCAACTTGAAGTTTTTCTTTAACTCTTCTTTTCCATCGGTCCCGGCACACCCCCGGCGGCGGGTAGCGCTGAGGCGCCAGCACTCTGTCTTTACCCGCCCGGAGCTACCGAAACCTGTGCGCAGTTGCGGTCAGGAAAGGGCCAGAGCGTGCGGCAAGGGCAAGGAAAACCGTTTTTTTTGCGGAGGGAGTGTACTCTTGCTGTACTCGACCGGAGCAAAAAAACGGTTTGACGCCACCATTGCCCACGAAATGGTCGTTTCCGACCGCAACTACAGACCGGCGTGCTTGATGCCCAGGACATTCAGCTCCACCTCGTTCAGCCCCACGCCCCGCAGCTTGTCGCGGTTGCCGCGCAGGCTTTCGATGGAGTTCAGCCCCATGCCGCCCAGCATTTCCTGAATCTCGTGGCCCCAGGCGCGGACCAGATTGGTCATGCGCTGCGCGGCCACGTCCGGGTTCTGGCGCTTCTTGAGCTGCGCGGCATTGGTGGCGATACCCCATGGGCACTTGCCGGTGTAGCAACGTCCACACAGGGTGCAGCCCACGGCCACCAGTGCGGCGGTGCCGATGTACACGGCGTCGGCCCCCAGGGCGATGGCTTTCACCACGTCGGCACTGCACCGCACGCCCCCGGCCACCACCAGCGAGGCATGGTTGCGGATGCCTTCGTCGCGCAGGCGGTTATCCACCGAGGCAAGGGCCAGTTCGATGGGAATGCCCACGTTGTCGCGGATCATGGTGGGGGCAGCGCCCGTGCCGCCCCGGAACCCGTCGATGACCACGATATCCGCCCCGGCGCGCACGATGCCGGAGGCGATGGCCGGGGCGTTGTGCACGGCGGCGATCTTCACGGCAACGGGCACCCGGTAGCGGGTGGATTCCTTGATGGCGTAGATGAGCTGGAGCAGGTCTTCTATGGAATAGATGTCGTGGTGCGGCGCGGGCGAAATGGCGTCGGAGCCTTGCGGCACCATGCGGGTGCGCGAGACTTCCTCATCGATCTTCTCGCCCGGCAGGTGCCCGCCTATGCCCGGCTTGGCGCCCTGCCCCACCTTGATTTCCACGGCGGCCCCGGCGTTCAGGTAGTCCTTGTGCACGCCGAACCGGCCGGATGCCACCTGCACGATGGTGTTGGCCCCGTACTGGTACAGGTCCGGGTGCAGGCCCCCTTCGCCGGTGTTGTAACAGATGCCGAGCTGCGTGGCGGCGCGGGCCATGGCCACGTGCAGGTTGAAGTTGATGGCACCGAACGACATGGCCGCGAACATGATGGGGTATTCCAGCTGCAGTTGCGGCGGCAGGGGCTGCTTCAGGCGCGGACCTTCCGGGGTGTGGATGAAGTCCACGGCGTCGGGCTTGGCACCCAGAAAGGTGCGCAATTCCATGGGCTCGCGCAGCGGGTCGATGGAGGGGTTGGTCACCTGGCTGGCGTCCAGCAGCATGTTGTCCCAGTAGATGGGCTTGGGCTGCGGATTGCCCATGCCGGACAACAGCACCCCGCCCGTGTCGGCCTGCTTGAAGATGTGCTTGATGTACGTGGACGTCCACAGCGAGTTGTCGCGGAAATCCGAGGGCTTCTTGCGGATGGTCAGGCAACTGGTGGGGCACATGGCCGCGCAGCGGTGGCAGCCCACGCAGCGGGCGCTGTCATGCACCACGAACTGGCGCGCCTCGTCCCAGAAATGAGCCTCGTACGAACACTGGCGCACGCAGACTTCACAGTTGATGCACCGGGCTCGCTCACGCTCGATGACGAAGTCATTGAAATGCTGACTGATGGGCTTCACATGCACGCTGGTAACCTCGGCTTGGCGAACCTGTGGGAATACTGCCGGGAACGGCGGACCGGTTCGCCCCCTGCATAGCATGCTTCCGTGTGCGTGTCCGGTGTGTCCGGTGGAAATCGGAACAAACCACAGCATGCCTCATGCGGCAAAGGGCCGGGGAAGCGGCAGCGCAATCCCCGCGGAGCGTCCGGCATGATCAGAATTTAACGTTTCCGTGCAAAATCGTCAATCCCGCCACCTTTCCTGGTCAGGATTGACCAACCACACAGCTGAAACAGTGCAATTGTTGCAGAATATTAGCTTGTGAAATTATGCCTTTTGTAAAAAACGGAAAAAAATGCGAAAAATAACATTTTTGTACCATCAAAATAACCCACGCACAAAGTCGCGCACCGCCCCGCTCACCCGGTCGCGGCACTCCATATGGGTGGTGATGACATGGTGCCCGGCGCGCCGGTCCACGATGTCGAACAGCTTCAGGGTCACGTCGGGCGAGGCCACGTGGGCGGCAATGTGCAGGGCATTGGAGTAGTGCACGGTGGCATCGCCCCGGGCCTGCATGACCAGCAGCGGGGCCGTCACCCGGCCCAGCCCCCTGCGCACGCCGGCGGCCCCCACGATAAGGCTGTGCAACTGCGGCAGGGCCGTGGCCTCTTCGTAGCCGCGCCACGGGGCCAC
>NZ_VSMK01000218.1 GCF_011682075.1 Nitratidesulfovibrio liaohensis | reverse complement strand
CCTGCCGCCGGGACGTGATTCGCCGGAGGCGGCGCCACCGGCGGTCTCGCCGTCGTCTTCGCGGGGCTGGCCGGGCCTGTCACCCCGGTCTCCATTGTCACCGCGGGCTTCACCATCACGCTCGCGCCGACCACGGCCACCACGGCGGCGGCGACGGCCGTTGCGATCGCCATCCGGCCTGCGCTCGTCGTCTTCATCGCCGGATTCGGCGTCGTTACCGGCATCAACTCCGACAGTGGGCTCGGCCTTGGCCGGGGCGGCATCGCCGTGTTCACGGCGTGGGTGCTCGTCTCGGGGACGATCTTCGCGCGGGCGGGGGGCACGGGTGGCACGCGACTCGGTGGCGTCCGCCCCCGTCGTCTCTGCGGCGGCTGCGCCCCCTTCGCCACGGGGCCGCATGGCGGAAGGTGCGCCAGCGGTATCAGCGGAAGCAGAGGCGTCTGCGGTGTCTGCCAAAGCAGGGGGTTCCGCTGCCGATTCCTGCCGGGGCGATACGCCGGATTGGGCGGTTTGCGCAGACTGCGCAGACGGGGCCAGACGGCCTATCTGTCCTATCTGGGCGCGGCGCGCGCGGATTTTGGCCTTGCGCGCACCCACGATGCCGAAGATGCCGGATTTGGCATCCTGGACGATGTCTATCTCGAGCTTCTCGCGAGGGGCGTCGAAGTAGGAGCAGGCCTCGCGAATGGCATCGTCGAGGCTTTTCCCCTGAAACTCCTTGTATCCATCCATGCTGTCACCTCGAAGTGGGAGGGAGGGGGGCGGAAGCTGCCTTGCGGACGGTTGGCCCGTCACGGGGTCATGCGCCCGTCATGCGAACGCGTGCCCTGCACATGGTCTCCCCTCCGCCCGCACGGGGCGGACGGAGGGGAAACGAAAGGGGCTTCCTATGCCTTGCGGAGCATCCACCACTGCTGCGCGATGGACAGCACGTTGTTGCACAGCCAGTACACCACGAGGCCCGACGGGAAGCTCAGGAACATGAAGGTGAACACCACGGGCATGAACATCATGATCTTGGCCTGGGTCGGGTCGCCGGGAGCGGGCGTCAGCTTCTGCTGCAACAGCATGGTGGCGCCCATGATGATGGGGGTGATGTAATAGGGGTCCTTGGCCGAAAGGTCGGCCAGCCAGACCATGTCGGTGAACGGCAGATGCGTGATGAACGAGGCGTGGCGCAGTTCGATGGCGTTCAGCAGCGCCTGGTACAGACCGAAGAAGACGGGAATCTGCACCACCATGGGCAGGCAGCCGCCCGCCGGGTTGACCTTGTAGGTCTTGTACAGGCGCATCATTTCTTCGTTCATCTTCTCGCGGTCGTCGCCGTGCTTTTCGCGCAGCTTCTGGAGCATGGGCTGAAGCTTCTTCATCTGCTCCATGGACTTGTAGCTCTTGTGCGAAAGCGGCCAGAACACCAGCTTGATGAGCACGGTAAGCAGGATGATGGCCACACCGTAGTTGCCCACATACTTGTCGAAGAACACCAGCAGGTCCACCAGCGGACGGGCGATGATGCTGAACCAGCCAAGGTTGATGGCCTCGGACAGCTGGTTGGGCGCTTCCTTCAGCAGCCCGCGTTCCTTGGGCCCGATCCAGTAGCTGCACGCGGCGGTGGTTTCGCCACCGGCGGGAATGGACACGTCGCCGCGTTCCATGGCCACGCGGTACACGCCTTCCTGCAGCTTGCCCTTCATGGTCACGCCGGTGGTGTCGGCCGGGGCCGCCGCCACCAGGAAGTAGTTGCTCATCACCGCGCCCCAGCTCAGGGTGCCGGTTTCAAGCACGCCCTTTTCGAGGTCGGAGGCGCTGGTCTTTTCGCTGAACGAACCGTCGTGCAGCCAGGCCACGCGGGTGTGGTCGTACTGGCCGCCGTTGGGCGACAGGTTGCCCGTGCCCACGGTAAAGCCCAGGCGCACGGTACGCGCGTCGGCCAGAGGGGCCAGGCGCACCTTTTCGGAAATCAGGTAGGTATCGGCGTTGAAGGTCAGTTCACGCACCACGCGCACGCCGTCCACCTCGCCGGTGAAGGTCAGCACGCCGGACTGCCCCGCGGCCAGCGACAGGTCGCCGCCGTCGAAGGACCACTGGCCTGTGCTCCACGAGGGCTGCCCGTTGATCAGCAGGCCCAGGGGCGACATGACCGTGGCGGCGGTGTCCACCAGGTCCACGGCCGGGGCACCGGCGGTGATGGCCGTCCGGTAGCGGGCAAGGCTGAAATGCTTCAGCACGCCGCCGCCGGAATGCAACACGGCCTTGTACAGCGGCGTGGTCACCGTCACCTCGCGCCCGGCGGACGGCAGGAAGACGGGGGTTTCGGCGCGGGGAGCAGGCGCGGCGGCCTGCGAGGCAGCCTGCGATGCCGCCTGCGGCGCGGCCTGTTCCTGCTGGGTCTGGGGAGCGGGCTGACCGTTCCAGCCCATGTGATCGGCAAGGTAGCTCCAGCCCACGAGGACCACGAAGCTCAAGGCGATGGCGATGATGGCGCGCTTACTTTCCATGGGAGATCGACAGCTCCTGTGCTGTTGCATGTCTGGCTGTTGCAGTGGCGGAAGCGCCGGGGGTGGCGCTTCCGGAATGCCGGGGCGGGGGCACGGGATCATACCCGCCTGCGCACCACGGGTGGCAACGCAGCAACCGCCGGCAGGCCAGCAGCAGGCCGCGCACGACACCGTGCGTCAGCACGGCCTCGGCGGCATAGGCGGAACAGGTCGGCACGTACCGGCAGGCGGGCGGAAAGCAGGGCGAGATGAAGCGCTGGTAGCAGCGGATGGGCCACACGACCAGTTCGCGCGGTAAGGTGCTCATTGCGCTCCGGTTTCCGCCTCGCGGGCCGAGTTCGGCCGGACCTCGTCGGTGGGGTCGATGCCTGATGGGGCCGTGCGCGGCGTGGCCGCTTCTGGTCCGGAGGGCACCGGTCCGGAACCATCCGCCACGGCTGCCTCCGGCCTGGGGGCGCCGGTGCGGTCGTCCGCGCCGCTGTGGGCGCGAAGTTCCGGCAGCAGGGGCAGGAGTTCCTGAATGACGAGGGCGAGTGTGACCCGCTCGGGCTTGAGGTGGCGCTTGGGCACCACGATGACGTCCACGTCATCGGGCATCAAGGCGCGGTGGAGTCGGAAAAACTCGCGCAGCACCCGCTTGACGCGGTTACGCCGCACGGCCGACCCCGTCTTCCTGGTAACGGCCAGCCCCAGGCGCCACCCTTCCGGGCTGGCCGTGCGGTCCAGGTCGAATAGGACGAACAGGACGAAATGCTTGGTAAAGAGACGGCGTCCCTTGTCGTAGCAGACCGTATAGTCGGACCTGCGGACAAGCCGGTTTTGCCGGGGGAAGACTAGAGAGCTAATCTCTTGCGCCCCTTGGCGCGACGACGACGAATGACGGCGCGGCCGTTGGCGGTGCTCATGCGGACGCGGAAGCCGCAGGTACGCTTGCGGCGGATCTTGCTGGGCTGGTAGGTTCTCTTCGACATGGAATTTCTCCTTCAAAAAATATGAACGGACCTGTTTACCCGGTATGCAGCCCCGCGTCAAGCGCAGGCTGCCGTTGCGGGCACGGGGCCGCATGCGGCCAAGGGATGCCGGATCGGAACGGCTGTTCGGACCAGACAGGAACAGGCCGAGCCGAACCGGGTAGGACCGGGTCAGGCAAGACCCGCTTCCGGCACCGCAGACATAGGCCCTTCGAGCTTGGAATTCAAGTGAAATCGACGTGGCGTCCGTCCCGACGGACGGTGCCCCGCCCTTTCCCGCTCGCCTCCCCGCCCTTCGACCCCATGGGACGGGGCAGCGAACCGCGCGAAAGACCCGGCGGCGCACCTGAAAGAGGGCGCCGCCGGGCCTTCGTGAACATTCCGGACGTTCCGTCGCAAATCCCCGCCGTCCGCGACAGGGCACCTGAAGAATCCTGCCCCGACCGGGGCGTGTGGACAGGGCCGGACAAGAGCCGCCTAGACGGCCGACTTGGTGGATTCCTTTGCCGGCGGCGTGGGGGTTGCCTTGGACGCCGGTTTCGCCACCGGCTTGCCGTCAGCCTTCTTGGCCGGGGTCTTGGCGGGCTGCTTCTGGGCGCTGGGCTTCTTGGCCGCCTGCTTTTTGACCGGGGCAGCCTTTTTGGCCACGGGCTTGCCCGCCGTGGCGGAAGACTTGGACCCGATGGGCGGAAAATCCTTGAGCAACGGCATGGCTGCCGGGTCCGTGGGCGCCCCCGAAGCCGAAGAAGGCACGGCCACCGGCGTGGGGTAAACCGGGCGACCGCCCGATTGTCCCGATGTGGTCGGCGTGATGGCCGCACCAGTCGCGGCGGGCACCGCTGCCGCCGCCTGCGGCGCCATGGCCACCG